>NZ_JBTMMT010000029.1:0-76927 GCF_055517075.1 Micromonospora sp. DSM 43699 | reverse complement strand
GTGATCAAGAGGTTTTGGTCATGGGGAGTCGTTCCGGTGACGCAAACCTCTTGATCACCGGGGCGGAGCGGAGCGGGGTGGGGAGGGGAGGGGTGGGGTGGGGGTTAGCGGCCGCCGGCGGAGCGGTAGTGGGTTTTCTCGGCGGTGGCGAGGCTGAAGGTCTGCCGGGCGGCGGGTAGTGGGACGACCACCAGGCCGGGGCGGTCCACCAGGCGGGGGGTGCCGGGGGGGACCGACAGGGACGCGTCCCGGTTGCCCCGCCAGGTCAGCACCACGAGCGGTTGCCCCGGCACCGGCAACACGTAGGTCTGGAGGGGGTTGGACCGGTCGGCGGGCGAGACCACCGGCCCGCCGTCCCCGGCCGGGCGGTAGACCACCGCGGTCATCGTCCCCGCGTCGGTCTCCCAGGTCAGCTGCTCCAGGTCACCGGGGTCGTTCCCGCCGCCCAGCGCCATCTCGCCGATCGCCCGGACGGCGACCTTCTCCATCGGCCACGACTCGGGGACCGACCGGGGTGCGTCCCGGTCGCCGATCCGGCGCGGAATGCTCCCGAACGGCCCCTGCTCGCCGGCGAGCATGCAGGTGTCCAGCCCGTCGAGGGCCCGACGGCCGGAACCGGTCTCGTCCCGGACCAGCGGGTACCTCGGGTCGACGGTGGCGGTGCCCAGGTCGAGCAGGCGATCGGCGGCCCGGCCCCGGGGCAGCGACTCGGTGGCCCGCAGCGTCACCGTCACCGGCACCGCCCGGCAGTCGGGCACCTTGACCGGGGTGGTGAGCCCGTCGGTCAGCATCAGTGCCCGGCCGTCCGGGCCGAGCAGTCGTTCCACCCGGCCGGAGGTCAGGTAGCGCCGACCGTCGGGCAGGTGCAGCGGGAGCACGTCGGCGTAGACCAGGTAACCCGGGTCGGTGTACTCGCTGGCCCGGCTGACCTCGTACCGGCCCTTGTGGCCGGTGAGCTGGAGCAGCCAGGAGGCGGACTCCCCGGGCACGTCGGCGGCGACCAGCGCCACCGGGACGCCGTCGACCTCGCCCGACCAGAGGATACCGGAGGACGGCAGGTGGACCCGGTCGTCGACCGGTGAGCGCCAGGCGCGGACCGCCTCGGTCACCGCCGTGGTCGCGGTGGCGTCCCCGGCGAGCGAACCGCGCGGCGGCCACACCGCCCGGGTACCGTCCAGGCTGTCGTAACCCACCCGCAGCTCGCGGGCCTGGCGTTCGGCGATCGGACCGCAGGCCGGGACGGCCAGCAACAGGCCGACCAGCGCGGTGACAGTCGTGCCGCGACGGCGAACCGAAGCCATCTGTACGCCCCCGATCGCGTCGCCGTCGTTGTCGGAAGCCCACATCGTACGCAACGCCCGGTGACGGCCCGCAGCCGTGCCCCCGACGACCACAAGGGACACCAAAGTGAATTTCGGACTATTTCCCGGCTCCGGTAGACTCCGCCGACTGTGACGTCTGCCGAGCCCCGTGGCGCCTCCGCACCGGCCCCCGACGACTCCGGGGGCTCCGCCCGCGGCACGACGGCCACCGCGACAGCGCCCCCACCCGTGACCCGTACCACCCCCGTCGACCTGCGTAACTCAGGCGTAACAGCACCGGTGGACCGGACGGTCGGGGCGTCGCCGGTCGACGTGCCACCCATGCGGACGGCACCCGACGGGACGGCCCCGGAGCGGGTGGCCGCCGCCGAGGGGGTGGCGGCGGTGGGCGTACCGGAGAAGAGGTCGGCGGGCACGGAGGGTGACGGCGCGATGCCTGCCGTGTGGTGGCGGCGCTGGCGCTGGACGGCCCGCCGCAAGGACCTGGTGGTCTACGGCATCTTCCTGGTCGTCGCGCTCTGGGTGACCAGCCGGATCTGGATCGACCCGGCCGGCCGGGTGGCCTCGCTCTACAGCAGCGACCCGGCGCAGGTGCAGTTCTTCCTCGCCCACTCGGTACGGGTGGTGCTGCACGGGGAGTTCCCGTTCTACACCGACCAGTTCAACTTCCCCGACGGCGTCAACCTGATGGCCAACACGGCGGTGCTGGCGCTGGGCATCCCGATGGTGCCGGTCACCCTGCTGTTCGGGCCGGCGGTCTCCTTCGTGGTGCTTGTCACCCTCGGCCTCGCCGGCACCGCCGCCGCCTGGTACCACGTGCTGTCCCGGCACCTGGTGCGGCGGCGGCTCGCCGCGGCGGTCGGCGGCTGGTTCTGCGGGTTCTCCCCGGCGATGCTCTCGCACGCCAACTGGCACCCCAACATCATCAGTCAGTTCCTGTTGCCGTTCATCGTGTGGCGGGTGATGGTGCTGACCCGCTCCACCCGGCCGCTGCGCGACGGGCTGCTGCTCGCCCTGCTGGTCACCGGCCAGGCGTTCATCAACGAGGAGATCCTGCTCTTCACCGCCATGGCCTGCGGCATCTTCCTGATCGCCATGGTGGCCCAGCGGCCGGCGCTCTGGTCGGCGGCGTGGCGACCGCTGGCCAAGGGGCTGGCCGCCTGCGCGGTGCTGGCCGGGGCGCTGCTGGCGTACCCGCTCTACGTCCAGTTCGCCGGGCCGATGGCCTACCACGGGCTCAGCGACGCGGTGCAGGACTACGGCAACGACATCGCGGCCTTCTTCGCCCCCGGCTCGCCCACCTTCGGCGGCAACGAACGGGCCAACGTCAACCTGGCCCCGAACTACTCCGAGGAGAACGCCTTCTTCGGCTGGAGTCTGTCGTTGATCGCCGTCGGCATCGTGCTCTGGCTGCGCCGGGAGCGGCTGGTCCGGGCGCTCGCCGTCACCGGCGCGTTCTTCGCCCTGCTCTCCCTCGGCGAGCGGATCTCCTGGTGGGGGCGGGACCTGGTCACCGGGCCGTGGGAACTGCTCGTGCGGTTGCCACTGCTGGACGCGGTGGTGCCCACCCGGTTCGCCCTGATCACCTCGGTGGTGATCGGCATGCTGCTGGCGCTGGCCGTGCAGCGGGCCTGGACGCTGCGCGGCGCGCAGTGGCGGCACGCCAAGACCGTCACGGTGGCCGCCCTGGTGCTGGCCCTGCTGCCGATCGTGCCGATGCCGCTGAAGGTGACCTCCCGCCCGCCGGTGCCGGACTTCATCACCGCCGACCGCTGGCGGGAGTACGTCGGCCCCGGGCAGACCCTGGTGCCGGTGCCCGTGCCCAGCATGGGCAACACCCACGGCATGCGGTGGGCGGCGGCCACCAACCTCGAGTTCAAGATCCCCGGCGGCTACTTCCTCGCCCCGCGCAACGGCAACACCGGCGACCCGGGTCGGTTCGGCGGGCGGCCCAGCGGCATCGGGCAGCTGCTCGACGAGGTCGCCACCACCGGCCGGACCACCAAGCTGGACGACAGGCAGCGGCGGCGCAGCCTGGACGAGCTGCGGCACTGGAACGCCGCCGTGCTGGTGCTGCCGCTGCGCCAGCACCACGCCGAGCCGCTGCGCCGGACCGTCGAGCAGCTGGTCGGCCCCGCCCGCCGGGAACTCGACGTGTGGGTGTGGGACGTCCGGCCGCTGTCCGCCCGGACCGCCTGAGCCCTACGCCGACCCGGAGCGGTCCGGGCCGGTCCGTCCCCGCCGGCCGGGAGCCGGCGGGGACGGACCGGTCGCCGGGCGGTTCAGTCGACCAGGGGGCGGACGTCCCAGAGCCAGACGTCGTCGACCCGCTGCGCCGGGCCGAGCAGGCCGGTCATCAGGTCCCGGAGCACCGCCTCGCGGGGGTGGGCGCCCAGCACCACCACCGACGCCTTCCAGAACCGTAGGTCAGCCACTGCCTGACGGCGGTTCTCCTCGGTCAGCGCGGGCACCGTGCCGGCGTCCATGGTGGCGTAGATCAGGGTGCTGGTCGGCCGGTTGGGGGCACCGAAGACGCCTTGGCCCAGCTCGTTCGGGCCGATGAAGTAGCCCCCGGGCACCGGGAACTCGTGCCCGGTCAGCGCGCTCCAGCGCAGCGTGGGCAGGCCGTGCACGTTGCTCGGGATCGGCACCGGCACCAGGGTCCGCCCGGCCGGCACGTACGGCCGCCAGCCGCCGGCGGTGACGAAGTGCGGCGGCAGGTCGATGTGCTGCGCGGGCAACGGACGGGGGAACAGCGGCAGCACGGCGAGCGTGATCGCGGCGTACCCGACCGGCCGGACCCAGCGGCGACGGCCCGGGGTCCCGGCAGGGGCGGCCGGGGTGGGGTCGTCGGCGGCGCTGCGCGGTGCGGGCACCCGGGACCGTCCGGGGCCGCCGACCGCGTCCCAGGCCAGGGCGAGCAGGACGCCGACCGCCCCGGTCACCACCAGGGTCAGCCGGGTCGGCATCATCATCTCGACGAGCGGCAGGTCGTCCGGGATGTACGCCCACGGCCCGTCGACGGTGGTCTCCACCCCGTCGAACCGCACCTTCGGGCCGATCGCCGCGACGGTGAAGACCACCACCAGCACCCCGGCGATCCGGGCGGCCAGCGAGCGCCGCCAGAGCAGCACCAGGGCGGCCAGCACGACGAGCACCAGCGGCCAGCCGAACCAGGTGTTCTGCTCGGTCAGGCCGATGGTCTTCTCGACCGCCTCGTCCCCGGCGACGGTGTCCCGGGCGAAGGTGACGAAGGCCATCAGGTCCTCGCCCCAGTTGTGGAACACCCCGCCCTGCAGCCCCCGGTAGGACTGCGGGCCGTTGAACTGGTACCAGATCGGGTAGGCGGTGATCAGCAGTGCCACCCCGCCGCCCACCCCGAGCGTGGCCAGGAAGCCGCCGGCGCGCGCGCGGGCCCCGCCGGGCCGCTGCACCACGTACGCCACCACCGCCACCAGGCAGGCCAGCGCGGTGAGCAGCAGCATCTCCTCGTTGATGAAGATCTGGTACGCCACCAGCAGGCCCAGCACCACCCCGTCGCGCCGCCACCGGCCGGGCCGGCCCGCCCGCAGCACCCGGGCCACGATCACCGGAAGCAGGAAGTTGGAGACGAAGTTGGGCTGCCCGTTGGCGTGGTGCACGATGCCCGGCGCGAAACCGAGGAACGCGCCGCCGACGAACGCGCCGGCCCGCGAGCGCACCAGGTGCCGGGAGAACATCCAGTACGAGGTGGCCGCCGTCGCGGCGAGCGCCCCGCCCAGATAGAGCGCGTACGTCACCTGCGGGCCGAACAGCAGGGTGACCGGGGCCAGCGGGATGGTCATGCCGAGCAGCGAGGTGTTCGCCATCATGTTCACCCCGTCCGGGGCGTTCTGCCGGGCGCTGAACAGCGGGTTCTCCAGGTGCCGCACCGAGTACGCGCCATGGGTGAACAGCCACTCGAACCAGCTGTGGTCGGTCGGCAGGTGGGACGACACCCGGTGTTGCACGTCCACCCAGTAGTTCAGGCACACGAGAACGCCGATCAGCGCATAGGCTCCGATGGCGAGCACGTCGGCCCGGCCCGGCCGTCGTCGCGGTCGCCCGTGCGGGTCGTTCGCGTCGGGTGCGACCGCGTCGGGCGCGGACGTCGGGTTCAACGAGGGATCTACCACCGGCACGGCCACGACGGGCCATCGTACAGGCGGCGGCGGGTCGGTCCGGCGACCCGGTGTGCGGCGATCCGCGTCCACCGGCCGGCATGGTGGTCGGTGGGGTGTGGCGGTCGAAAGAGGGTGTGCGTGACGGTCATCGATCTGGGTGAGCTCCGCGACGCCGGGCCGGAGCCGCCCGGTCCCGCGCCCCGGGCCGTCGGCCGACCGCTGCGACTCGCCGCGGTGCTGGCGTTCATCCTGCTGGTGCTGACCGCTGCCGCGCCGGTGGAGCACCGGGCGGCCTTCGTGCTGCCGGCCTCCCTCGGCACGTCGGTGCTGCTCCACGACGGGGAGGTCTTCCTGCACGCCCCGACCGGCGATCCGACCGCCCCGGGTCGGTTGAGCGCCTGGACGATCCCCACCTCACCCCGGGCGCGGCCGGTGCGGCGGTGGCAGGTGCCGGTGCCGGTGACCAGCGGGTCCGGGACGCTGCGCCGGCACGGCGACCTGTTGCTGGTCACCGGCACCGCCGGCGGACCGAACGGGGCTTACCAGACGTTCGCCTACGATCGGGAGAGCGGCAGGCTGCGCTGGCAGCGGACGGGGATTGGCGAGTCGGCAGGAGCCGACCTGCTCTTCTCCGAACTCGGTCCGGAGGGGCCGATGACTGTCCACTCCGTCGATCCGTCGACCGGCCGGGACCGCTGGTCGGCGTCGATGTCGCCGGCAGCCACCCTGTACCGGACGGCGGCCGACGGTGTGGACCGGATCGTGACTGTGAAACCGCCCGGCCCGGTCGAGGTCTGGGACGCCCGGCGCGGGGTACGTCTGCACCGTGCGCAGCTCGACCACGAGGGAACGCCGTCGAACACCGGGTTCGAGATCGTCGGCGACCTGCTGCTCGCCGTCCAGGCGAACACCGGCCGACTCACCGGGTACGGCCTCGACGGGCTGGACCGTCGATGGGAGGTGCCGTTGACGACGCCGGTGTTCACCACCCCGTGCGGGTCGCTGCTCTGCGCACTCGGCGTGGCCGGCGGGGTACGGGCGTTGGACCCGGCGACCGGGCGGACGGTCTGGCAGGACGCCCGTTGGGGGTTCGACAGCGGGGTGTACGGCGGTCGGGTGGCGGCGAGCAGCCTGGGTGGGGGCGGCTGGCACCCGCTTGTGGTGCTCGACGTCGCCTCCGGGCGGCAGGTCGCCGACCTGGGCACCTGGAAGCTGGTCCGGCCGACCACGCCGGACGGGCCGGTGCTCGGGATACGGCCGGCCGCTGGGGGGCGGATGATGGTCGCCGACCTGGACGTGGCCGCCGCGCGGGTCCGGGTGCTCGACGTGCTGCCGGCCGTCTCCGGCGACTGCCAGAGCGATGGGGATCTGCTGCTCTGCCGGCTGGTCGACGGCGCGTTCGGAGTCTGGCGGCTGCCCCGGTGACGGTGATCGACCTGGGCGAGGTGGGTCACCCCGACGAGCCGGCCCCCCGTCCACCGCGCCGGCCCCGGGTGCGGCGTGCCGGCGGCCGTCCGGTGCCCGTCGTCCTGGTCGGCCTGTTCCTGCTGCTCACCATGGCCGGTGCGGCACCCGGGCCGACCCGGTTGGTCCCGGTGCCCGTACCGGACGTGCCGGAGCCCAGCCACCTGATCGTCGGCGACCTGCTGGTGCTCGCCTACCCGTCGGCCCTCGCACCGGCCGGCAGCCGGCAACTCATCGCCGTCGACCTGACCGACGGACGGGTCCGCTGGCAGGTGTCGCTGTCCCCCAGGCACCAACTGCTGGTGCTGGACCGGGTCGGTGACGACGTGGCGATCACCACCGACCCCGGCGGCGAACCGGTCTCGATGGTGCTCGACCACGTCGACGGGCGGGCCCGCTGGCGGCAGCCCGGCCGGGCGGTGCCCACCCGGGACGGCGGGCTGCTGCTGGAGGACGTCCACGTCGACCGGGTGGTGGTGCGGGGCGTCGACCCGGCGACCGGCGCGGTCCGCTGGACGGCCACGGCCGGAGCGGCCACCGTCGGATACCGCACGTCGGCGCGCGGCATCGAGGAACTCGTCCTGGTCACCAGCGCCGGCCTCGCCGAGGCGTACGACGTCGGCACCGGTGTACGCCGGCTCGCCTTCCCGGTGCCACCCGCCCGGGGCGACCACCACCACCTGGCGGAGCCGGTCGGTGAGCTGCTGCTCGTCGGCGGGGAACCGGACCTGCTGGCCGGGTACGACCTGGGGTCCGGGCGGCGTCGCTGGGACACGACGTCGCCGGGTGGCGGAGCGGCCCGCACCTGCGGTGATGCCGTCTGCCTCGACACGCCTTCCGGTACCCGGCTGCTCGACCCGGCGACCGGCCGGGTGCGCTGGTCCACCGGGCGGTGGTTCCCGGTCGAGTCGGTCGGGGACCGGATGGTCGCGGTCAGCGTCGACAGGCCGGAGCGGCTGGCCCTGCTCGATCCGGCTACCGGTCGGGCCGTGGCCGAGCTGGGCGGCTGGAATCTGGTGGACCGGTCGCCGCCGACCGCCCCGTACCTCGCCATCCGTCCGGTCGCCGGTGAGCGGCGGCTGCTGGCCGCGCTGGACCCCGCCGGCGGGACCCCGCGGCTGGTGGACGTGCTGCCCGGAGCATGGGACCGCTGCTCGCTCGACCAGGGGGTGCTGGTCTGCTGGCGGCAACGCAACAGCATCGGGGTGTGGCGGTTGCCCGGCTGACGGCACACCGGTCGGCCCTCCTCCGGCAGGTCGTTTGGCCGGCGGGGCTAGGTTGTCGGACAGGTCGGCGAGGAGGTCGGGATGCGGGTGCTGGTGGTCGAGGACGAACGGAACCTCGCCGACGCGATCGTGCGTGGGCTGCGCAAGCGGGGGATGGCGGTCGACGTCGCGTACGACGGGGACGCCGGCCACGAGGCGGCCTTCGTCACCCGGTACGACGTGGTGGTCCTCGACCGTGACCTGCCCGGGATGCACGGCGACCAGATCTGTGCCGAGCTGGCCGCCTCCGGCACCCTCACCCGGGTGCTGATGCTGACCGCCAGCGACACCGTCGCCGACCGGGTGGCGGGGCTGGGCCTCGGCGCGGACGACTACCTGCCCAAGCCGTTCGCCTTCGACGAGTTGGTGGCCCGGGTGCAGGCGTTGGGCCGGCGGGCCACCCCGGCCGCCCCGCCGGTGCTCCAGGTGGGTGACGTGGTGCTCGACCCGGCCCGCCGGGTGGTCACCAGGGCCGGCGCGCCGGTCGACCTGACGAACAAGGAGTTCGGTGTGCTCAGCGAGCTGGTCAAGGCGCGCGGCGCGGTGGTCTCCAGCGAGGAGCTGCTGGAACGGGTCTGGGACGCCAACACCGATCCGTTCACCACGATCGTCCGGGTCACCGTGATGACCCTGCGCAGGAAGCTCGGCGATCCGCCGCTGATCGAGACGGTGGTCGGCGCCGGCTACCGGACGGTCAACCCATGAGCGCGAGGAGTGAGCCGGTGTCGCGAGCCGGGGTCGGGTCGTGACCCGGCGGTTGCGGCCCACGCTGCGGTTGCGGTTGACCCTGCTCAACGGGGTGCTGCTGGTCGGGGCCGGGGCGATCCTGGTGGCGCTGGCCTGGTTGCTGGTCCGGGACGCGCTGCGCCCCACCGACGAGCTGCGTCCGGGCACCACCGTGCTGCTGGCCGACGGGCGTTCGTTGGACGCCGCGGTGTGGCAGCGCCAACTGGTCGATGCCGCCTCCGACGAGCTGCTGGTCAAGGGGCTGCTGGCGTTGCTGGCGATCAGCGTGGTCGGGGTGGCCGGGGCGTACTGGGTGGCCGGCCGGACGCTGCGTCCGCTGCACCAGGTCACCGCGACCGCGCGCCGGCTCGGCGAGACCACGCTCGACCAGCGGATCGGCTGGTCCGGGCCGGACGACGAGGTGGCCGAGCTGGCCCGGACCTTCGACGCGATGCTGGACCGGATCACCGCGGCATTCGAGGCGCAGAAGCGGTTCGTGGCCAACGCCTCACACGAGCTGCGTACCCCGCTGGCGGTGATGCGTACCGAGATCGACGTGACGCTCAGCGACGACGAGGCGGACACCGCCGAGTACCGCCGGATGGCCACCGTGGTGCGGGACGCCTCGGAACGCGCCAACGGCCTGGTGGACGCGCTGCTGGTGCTGGCCCGTAGCGAGGCCCAGGTGGGCCGACGGCTGGCCCGACGTACGGAATGTGATCTGGCCACCGGCACTGCCAACGCGTTGTCCGCGATGTCCCGGGAGGTGGAGCGGATCGGGCTACGGGTGCAGTCCTCGTTGCGACCGGCCCCGGTGACCGGTGACCCGGGTCTGCTGGACCGGCTGGCCGGGAACCTGATCGAGAACGCGGTGCGCTACAACCATCTGCACGGGCGGCTCTGGGTGCAGACCGGCACCGACGGGCGCTCCTCGTGGCTGGCGGTACGAAACACCGGCTTCGAGGTGGACCAGGCCGACGTGCCGGGGCTGTTCGAGCCGTTCCGTCGGGGTGGCCGGGAACGGACGGGAGCCCGTGGTTCCGGGCTGGGCCTGTCCATCGTCCGGGCGGTCTGCGACGCACACGGCGGCACCGTCCGGGTCGTCGCACAGAAGGGTGGAGGGCTGGAGGTGACGGTCACGCTGCCCTCGGCCGACCAAGTCCCCAGTTGACCGGTCCCACTGCTTCGGAGGCAGACCCGTGAGCGTACGAATCCACAACATCAGCATCGACTGTCACGACACCTACGCCCTGTCCGGTTTCTGGGCGCAGGTCTTCGAGTGCCCCCGCCAACCCGACGACTTCCCCGGCGACACGGAGGCGATGCTCCTGCCCGAGGGCGGACCGGAGGTGCTCTTCCTGGCCGTACCGGAGGGCAAGTCGGTCAAGAACCGCCTGCACCTCGACCTGGAGCCGATCGACCGGACCCGGGACGAGGAGGTCGCGCGGTTGCTCGCCGTCGGTGCCGTCCAGGTCGACGACCGCCGTCGGGCGGACGGTGCCGGCTGGGTGGTGCTGGCCGACCCGGAGGGCAACGAGTTCTGCGTCCTGCGCAGCGCCGCCGAGCGGGCCGCTACGACCGGCTGACGCTGCGCTGACGCCGACGGGCCCCGTCCACCTTCTGGTGGACGGGGCCCGTCGGGGCGACCGGTGGGTCAGCCCTTCTTCTCGATCTGCCCGCGCATCGTGACGAACTCGGACTTCAGGTTGGCTGCCGACTTGTAGTACTGCACGATGAGGCCGACGCTGCCCTTGTCCGCCCAGAGGCAGACGCCGAGCGGGACGCCCTCGCTGTTGCCGTCGCCGCACTTGGCGTCGCCACCGAGCGGGCCGGCGTCCACGGGGGACATGTTGGTGACCTTCAGTTCGCTGGCGATGCCCGTGACGGCGTCGTCCAGTTCCTTCTTGGGGTCGGCCATCACGCCGGAGGCCGCGGCGATCATCAGCAGGTCCTGCTTGGCCGGGTCACCGTAGAAGGCGCCGGCGGTGCCCGTCTCGTTCTGTACGGATTTCTTCATCTCGGTGACCAGCCCGTCGGCGACCGCCTTCAGCCCCGGGTCGGTGGCCTGCGGGCGGCCGGCCAGGGTGGCCGGGGCGGAGACCGTCGTGTTGGCGGCGTCCACCACCTCCTTGACGTCGTCCTTGAGGGCGAAGGCGGCGATGGCGGCGCCACCGAGGCAGAGCACCAACAGCACGGCCAGCACGATCAGCACGATCTTGACGGCGGACCGCTTCTTCGCCGGCGGTGCGGGCGGGCCGGCGTACGGCGGTGCGCTGCCGGCGTCCGGCTGCTGCGGGTAGCCGCCCTGCTGCGGGTAGCCGCCCTGCGGCGTACCGCCGTCCGGCGCGGGGGCGGCTGGGCTGGTCGGGGGCTGGGACATCAGGTCTACTCCAGAATTTCGTGGGTGAGGCCGGATGATCTTAGCCAGAGTGACCGACATTCACCGGCCCGCGCCCGCCGGCCCGCCCGCCGCCGCCCTGTCCACCGCCGGGTCAGTCCCGCTTCTCGATCTGGCCCCGGAGGGCGGCGAACTCGGACTTCGCCTTGGTCGCGGAGGAGAAGTACATGACGATCATGCCGACGCTGCCGTGGTCGGCCCAGACGCAGACGCCGAGCGCGATGCCGGACGCCTTGCCGTCACCGCACTTGGCCACCCCGCCCAGCGGCCCCGGCTCGATCGTCGACATCTTCTTGACCGCCAGCGAACTGCCCAGACCCTTGACCGCGTCCTCCAGCTCCTGCTCGGGGAGGATGACCGGGCCGGACGCGCCGGCCATCATCACCATGTTGCGGCCGGCCGCGCTGCCGTAGAAGGCGCTGACCGCGCCGGTCTCGTTGCGTACTTCGGACTTCATGTCGCGGACCATCTGGTCGGCGATACGGCGCAGCTCAGGGTCGGTGCTCTTGGACCTGCCACCGAGGGTCGCCGGGGTCACCAGCCGGATCGGGCCGGGGTCGTCGGCCTCCTCGGAGGGGGTGGGCTCGGGGGTCGGGCTCTCCGTCTCGACCGGGGTGGGGCTGGGGGTGGGCGACGCGGCCCCGGTGGGCGTCGGCGTCGGCGTCGGCTCGGTGTCGTTGTCGTCACCGAGGGCGACCCAGGCGAGACCGCCGCCGCCGAGGCAGAGCACCAGCAGCCCGACGAGCCCGAGCGAGAGCAGCAGCGGCAGCTTCGACCGCTGCGGGGCCGGTCCGTGCGGAGGGTGGTACGGCGTACCGGCGAAGCCGGAGTACTGCTGAGGGGCCGGATCGGGATAGCCGCCCGGCCCGGGGGCGCCCGGATACCCGGGTTGCGGTGCGCCGGGGTAGCCGGGCTGCGGTGCGCCGGGATACCCCGACTGCGGTGCGCCCGGGTAACCGGGCTGCGGGGGGTTCGGGTAGCCGGGCTGTGGAGCGCCGGGGTAACCGGAGGGTGGGCCGGACTGTGGTGCGCCGGGGTAACCGGAATGCGGCGCGCCGGGCGGGCCGGACTGCGGTGCGTGGGGGTAGCCGGGCGGGCCGGACTGCGGTGCGTGGGGGTAGCCGCCCTGGCCCGGATCGGGCTGCCAGCCACCGTACTGCGGGGCGGGGTAGGGGTCGGCCGGTGGCCCGGACTGGGGGTCGGCCGGCCAGCCGCCGGGCTGCCCGGTCGGTGCCGGCGGGTACGGCGTGGTGGGCCAGCCGCCGCCCTCCGGCGGGGTGTGCGGGGGTGGGGTGGGGGTGTGCGGACCGTCGGGCGCAGACGGGTAGTGACCGGTGGGCGAGCCGTGCTCCGGCTGCCCGGACCAGGGATCGACCGGCGGTGAGGTCATCAGATCAGCTCCAGGCGAGGGTGAGAACGCGTGATCGTAGCCAGACGGAGCCCGGCCGCGCAGCCCCCCGAGTCTGACGAGGGTACGCAAACGACGATCGCGGGGGAGCGGGGGATGACTCAGGCGCGCAGGCTGGCGACCCCACGCGGCAGGAAGCGCTTACCGGTGACCCGCTCGGCGGTGCCGGTCCGGTCCAGGTAGGGGGTGATCCCGCCCAGGTGGAACGGCCAGCCGGCACCGAGGATCAGGCACAGGTCGATGTCCTGCGCCTCGGCGACGACACCCTCGTCGAGCATCAGCCGGGTCTCCTGGGCCAGCGCGTCGAGCGCGTTCTGTCGCACCTGCTCGGCGGTGAGCGGCTGGTCGCCGACCACGAGCAGCGTGGCCACGTCGTCGTTGATCCGGTCCTCGACGACGATCGGCTGGCCCGATTCGGCGATCCGCCTGAGGTTCTCGCTGACCGGGTACCGGTCCGGGTACGCCGCGTGCAGGGTGCCGCCCACGTGGTAAGCCACGGCCGGCCCGACCAACTGGAGCAGGGCGAGCGGACGCATCGGCAGCCCCAACGGGTCCAGTGCGCTGTTCGCCACCTCCAGCGGGGTGCCCGCGTCGACAGCGGCGAACACGGTGCCGAGGAAGCGGGTGAGCAGCCGGTTGACCACGAACGCCGGGGCGTCCTTGACCAGCACCGAGGACTTCTTCAACCCCTTGCCCACCGCGAACGCGGTGGCCAGGGTGGCGTCGTCGGTCCGTTCGCCCCGGACGATCTCCAGTAGCGGCAGCACGGCGACCGGGTTGAAGAAGTGGAAGCCCACCAGGCGCTGCGGGTGCTCCAGCTCGGCGGCCATCGCGGTGATCGACAGCGACGAGGTGTTGGTGGCGAGCACCGCCTCCGGCGAGACGATCTTCTCCAGCTCGGCCCAGACCTGCTTCTTGACGTCCAGGTCCTCGAAGACCGCCTCGATGACGAAGTCGGCGTCGGCGAAGACGGACTTGTCGACCGAGCCGGAGACCAGGCCGTACAGCTTGGCGGCGGTGCCCTTGTCCATCCGGCCCTTGGTGACGGCCTTCTCGATCTGGGTGTGCACGTAGCCGACACCCTTGTCGACCCGCGACTGGTCCAGGTCGGTCAGCACGACCGGCACCTGGAGGCGGCGGGCGAACAGCAGCGCGAGCTGGCTGGCCATCAGGCCGGCGCCGACGATGCCGACCTTGGTGACCGGCCGGGCCAGGCCCTTGTCCGGTGCGCCGGCCGGCCGCTTGGCCCGGCGCTGCACCAGGTCGAAGGCGTACAGGCCGCTGCGCAGCTCCTCGGAGAAGATCAGGTCGGCGAGCGCCTCGTCCTCGGCGGCGGTGCCGGTGGCGAAGTCGGCGTCCTTCGCCGTCTCCAGCAGGTCCAGCGCCCGGTACGCGGCCGGGACCGCGCCGTGCAACCGCTGGTCCAGGGTCTGCCGGGCGAAGTACAGCACGCCCGCCCACATGTCCTTGTCGACCTCGGGCCGGGTCACCGTGACCGCGCCCCGGACCACGCCGGCGGCCCACTCCAGGGACCGCTCCAGGAAGTCGGCCGGCTCCAGCAGCACGTCCGCGATGCCCAGCTCGGCAGCCTGCTTCGGCTTGAGCATCTTGTTCTGCGTCAGCGGGTTCTGGATGATCACCTGGGTGGCGGCGGGGATGCCGATCAGGTTCGGCAGCAGCTGGGTGCCGCCCCACCCGGGGACCAGGCCGAGCGAGACCTCGGGCAGCGCGAGGGCCGCCGCGCCGCCGGACAGCGTCCGGTAGTGGCAGTGCAGGGCCAGTTCCAGGCCGCCGCCCATCGCCGCGCCGTTGACGAAGGCGAAGGTGGGCACGGCGCTGTCCTTGAGCCGGGCGAAGACCCGGTGACCGAGCCGGCCGATCTCCAGCGCCTGCGCCCGGTCCGCGAGGGCCGGGAGGCCGACGATGTCCGCGCCGACACAGAAGATGTACGGCTTGCCGGTGACCGCGACGAACGCCGGGTCGGCGGCCAGCGCGGCGGTGATCGCCTCGTCGAGGCTGGCCAGGCCGGCCGGGCCGAAGGTGTTCGGCTTGGTGTGGTCGAGGCCGTTGTCCAGGGTGATCAGGGCGGCCGGGCGGTCCAGCCCCGGCACGCTCACCTGCCGCAGCAGCGCCCGGGTGACGACCTCGTTCGGTGCAGCCAGGCTCATTTGTCTCCACCCTCCCAGTTCGGGTTCTCCCAGATGACCGTGCCGCCCATGCCGATGCCGATGCACATGGCGGTGACGCCGTAGCGCACCTCGGGGTGCTCGGCGAACTGCCGGGCGAGCTGCGTCATCAGCCGTACGCCGGAGGAGGCGAGCGGGTGGCCGATGGCGATCGCGCCGCCCCACGGGTTGACCCGGGGGTCGTCGTCGGCGATGCCGAAGTGGTCGAGGAAGGCCAGCACCTGCACGGCGAACGCCTCGTTCAGCTCGAACAGGCCGATGTCGTCGATGCTGAGGCCGGCGATGCGCAGCGCCTTCTCGGTCGACGGGATCGGGCCGACCCCCATCACCTCGGGTTCCACCCCGACGTAGCCGTACGACACCAACCGCATGGCGACCGGCAGGCCCAGTTCACGGGCGGTGGCCTCGTCGGCGAGCAGGCTGGCGGTGGCGCCGTCGTTCAGGCCGGCCGCGTTGCCGGCGGTGACCTTGCCGTGCGGGCGGAACGGGGTCTTCAGGGTGGCCAGCTTCGCAAGCGAGGTCTCCCGGGGCGCCTCGTCGGCGGTGGCCAGGCCCCAACCGCCCTCGGCGTCGCGGATCGCGACCGGCACCAGGTCGTCCTGCAACTTGCCGTCGGCGTACGCCTTGGCGGTCTTGAGCTGCGAGGCGAGCGCGAACGCGTCGGTGCGCTCCCTGGTGACGTGCGGGACCCGGTCGTGCAGGTTCTCCGCGGTGGCCCCCATCACCAGGGCGGACGGGTCGACCAGCTTCTCCGCGATGATCCGCGGATTGGGGTCGACGCCCTCGCCCATCGGGTGCCGGCCCATGTGCTCGACGCCACCGGCGATGGCGATGTCGTACGCGCCCATGGCGATGCCACCGGCGACGGCGGTGACGGCGGTCATCGCGCCGGCGCACATCCGGTCGACGGAGAAGCCGGGGACGGTCTTGGGCAGGCCGGACAGCAGGGCGGCGGTGCGGCCGATGGTGAGGCCCTGGTCGCCGATCTGGGTGGTGGCGGCGACGGCCACCTCCTCGACCCGCTCCGGGGGCAGCTGGGGGTTGCGGCGCAGCAGCTCACGAATGCAGCGGATCACCAGATCGTCGGCGCGGGTGTTGGCGTACATGCCACCCGCCTTGCCGAACGGGGTGCGGACACCGTCGACGAAGACGACATCCCGAACTTCTCGGGGCACTTGGAGCCTCCTCTTCGACCACGACCCGGCCGCAGCGCCGCGGGGCGGCGGCACGGGCCGGGCGAGGGTCGGCCGGCACTGGCGTTTCCCGAAGAATGCTACTCGCCAGTAACCACGACCGTCACCACCCCCGGTGTGGCCCACACCACATCCACCCCGCCGTGATCACCGCCGGCGGCCCGGACGGCTCTCCGCCCCCGCCGCACCGGTCAGTGCGGGACCACCCCGGTGCGGTACGCCCACACCACGGTCTGCAACCGATCCCGTACGCCGATCTTGGCCATCGCCCGACCGAGGTGCGACTTGACGGTGCTGGTCTCGATGAACAGCTCGTTGGCGATCTCCAGATTCGACAGACCCCGGGCGAGCAGCACGACGATCTCGATCTCCCGGGCGGTGAGCGGATGCGCCGACGGTGCCTCGGCGACCGGCCGCCGGCGGGCGAACTCCGCGATCACCCGGTGGGTCACCGCCTGGTCGACCAGCCCGTAACCGCTTGCCAACCGCCGGATCGCGGCGATCAGTTCCTCGGGCTCGCAGTCCTTGAGGATGAATCCGCTCGCCCCCGACTCCAGCGCACCGAAGACGTACTCGTCGAGGTCGAACGTCGTCACCACCAGCACGGCCGGCGCGGCGCCCGACGCGTCGGCGACGATCTGGCGGGTCGCGGTGAGCCCGTCGCCACCGGGCATCCGGACGTCCATACAGACGACGTCCGGGCGCAGCCGGCCCGCCAACTCGACCGCCGACGTGCCGTTCGACGCTTCTCCCACCACCTCGATGTCCCCGGCGTGCTCCAGGATGACCCGGAAACCGGCCCGGACGACCGCCTGGTCGTCGACGAGCATCACTCTGATCATGCCGGTTCGGCTCCCCTCGCGGTCGGTGCGACAGATGGTGCCCGCGCGCCGTCCGGCCCCGTCGGCAGGCTCACCCCGACCGACCAGCCGCCCGCGTCGGTCGGGCCGGCGGTGTATCCCGCGCCGATCAGCTGGGCGCGTTCCCGGATGCCGATCAGGCCCACCCCGGTGCTGCTGCGGGCCGCCGGCTCGGGTCGCCGGGGAGCGGGTGCGTTCACCACCTCCAGCGTCACCTCGCGTGCCCGGAAGCGGAGCACCACCCGTACCGGTGCGCCCGGGGCGTGCTGCCGGGCGTTGGACAGGCACTCCTGCACCATCCGGTACAGCGCGACGTCGGCGATCGGGGGCACCTCGCGTGGGGTGCCCTCCCGGACCAGCTCGACCGGGGCGAGCGCGGCAGCGGTCCCGACCAACTCGTCGAGCATCGCCAGCCCCGGCACCGGGGCGTTGCCCTCGCCCCGGTCGGCCGGTTCGCCGCCGCCGGGCCGCCCGCGCAGCACCCCCACGACAAGCCGCAGGTTGTCCAGGGTTTCCTTGCCCTGGGCGCGGATCCACGCCACCCCGGCCTTCGCCGCCGCCGGATCCCGGTCGATCAGCCGCTCGACCGCCGCCGCCTGCACCACCATGCCAGACAGGTGGTGGGCGGCCACGTCGTGCAACTCCCGGGCCATCCTGGAACGCTCCGCGCCGATCGCGGCCGCCACCGTCGTCTGCTGCGCCCGGACCGCCTCGACCGCCTGCACCCGCAACAGCCGCACGTAGCGTCGGTGCGTGGCGACGTAGCCGCCGACCAGGATCGGGCCGAGGTAGGACAGCGCGCTGGTGGTGAGGTGACCGACCACCGTGACCGGCAGCTGGGCGGTCCCACCGGCGGCGACCGCGACGGCTGTCGTCTCGATCAGCACCGCGCCGCCCGCGAACAGCAGGGCGGTCCGCACCGGCAGCAACGTGCCGACCGTGTAGGCGGCGACGAACGGGGCGACGCCGCGCGCCGTCATGTCGGGCGGGACCATGGCGATGAGCAGCACCTGGAACCCGACCACCAGCGCGAAGCAGAGCCTGGGGCGGACCCGGCGCAGGCACAGCAGCAGCGTCTGGCCGCAGCAGACGGCGACGACCAACCGGGCCTGCGCCGGGTCGAGGGGCAACCCCTGCGTCGCCCCCGCGAACCGGAAGACCGCCGTGAGCACCCCGAAGGTCAGCACCGTGACGCCGACCGCGAGCAGGCAGTCCCGCCCGAACCAGCCGAGCCGCGCGAGCAGCGCGCCGGGTCGGCCCCCGGGCCAGGGTGGTCCGGGGGCGTCGACAGCTGCCGACCCGGTGCCGGAATGCTCGCTCATCCGATGATCATCCTGGTTCTCCCGTTGCACGCCTTCTCCCGCTGCAGGTCTGCTCGCCCCGTTGCCCGTCTTCGCTGCCCGTCGACCGGGCTCAGTAGGAGACACTCGGGGCGAGCAGCATGAACTCCACCGCGAACCAGCCCGTACCGGCCAGCGCGAGCAGCACCAGGCAACTGCCGACCGCCCGGTGCCAGCCCGCCCGGCGACGGACGTCGTCGACCAGCCGGACGGCGGCCGGCAGCACGCCGAGCAGGCCGACGAGTTGCAGCACCTGCACCGTCCGCAGCGCGGCGTCCGGGACGTCCCGCAGGCCCATGACGGTGACCAGGCTCAGCACCCAGCCGGCGAGGGCGAGCACCGTGGCGGCTACGGCGACGCGGGTGGACACCCGGGCGATCCGCCCCGCCCGGTCCCGCGGGGCGCGGCCGAGGCGACGGCGGCGGACCACACCGACCGGCCAGACCGACAGGGCGAGGACGAGCACGACCGTCGAGGCGGCGAGCACCGGGACGGCCACCCCGAGACTGCGGGCGGGCGGCACCGGCAGCAGGGCGAACGCGGACTCCATGCCGATCGCCTCCACCCGGCCGTCGGCCACCCGCATCGAGACGACCCGCTGCCCACCGACCTCCCGCCACACCCACGGGGCGATCTCCTCGTACGCGGCGGGCGAATCGGACAGCGGACCCGGCTCGAACAGCAGTCGACCGTCGGGCCGGGCACTCACCCGCGTCTGGTCGGCCAGGCCGGTCACGGCCAGGAAGGTGCTGGCCATCGCCCGGGAACTCGCGTACGTCCCGGCGGCCAGCGCGGCGTGCTCCGCCCGGGTCGGCGCGTCGACGGTCCCGGCCGGCCGGTCGGCAACCGGTGGGAAGTACCGGTCGGCGAATCCCGTCACCACCGCCTGCCGGAGGCGGTGGCTGTCCAGCGCCCCGTGGCCGTTGCCGTTGAGCGCGACGAAGATGCCGGCCCGCTCCTCCGGATAGATCTGGAGCTCGGAGTGGAAGAACTGGGTGTCTCCACCGTGACCGAGGATGCGGCGGCCGTTGCGGGTCTCGTCGAAGAACCCGAGGTTCATCCGACGACCGTCGGCCAGCGTGCCGAGTGAGGCCGCGTCGAGTGCCGGCCGCTGCATGAGGGCGAGCGTGGCCCGGTTCAGCAGGGGCTGTCCGCCCATCGGCTCGCCCAACTGGGCGAGCATGAAACGGGCCATGTCCGTGGCCGGGGCGGTGAGCGCACCGGCCGGGGCCGGGTTGACGATCTCGAACGGCTGGGCCGGCGCCGAGGCGGTGTCGTACCCCTTCGCCATCCGGTCCCGCAGCGGCCCCGGCAGCGGCTGGTCGAAGGTCGACGACGTCATGCCGGCGCGGGCCAGCACGTTGCGCGCGACGTAGTCCTCGAAGCGGGTGCCGGTCACCCGCTCGACGACGTATCCGGCCAGGCCGTTGCCGTAGTTGGAGTAGGCGGGGACGGTGCCGGGCCGGTAGATCTGCTCGGGCGGGTCGGTCACCATGGCCCGGCGCAGGTCGGTCCGGCTGCCCTCCGGGCCGATCAGACCGGCGATCCGCTCCTCGAACCCGGCGGTGTGGGTCAGCAGATGGCGCAGGGTGACCGGCCGGTCGTACTTGCGGGGCAGGGTGAAGTCGAGGTAGCTCTGGACGTCGGCGTCCAGGTCGACGGCACCGCTCTCCACGAGTTGCAGGACCGCTGTGGCGGTGAGCAGCTTCGACACCGACCCCACCCGGAACAGATGGCGCTCGGGGTCGACGGGCACCGCGGAACCACCCGCGCCGGTGCCCGTGTCGGCGTGACCGTAGCCCCGGGCGGTGAGGATCCGCCCGTCGCGTACCACGGCGACGGTGGCCCCGGCGATGCCGGTCCGGTCCAGCGCGGCCGGGAGCAGGCCGTCCAGCCAGGCGTCGAGGTCCCGGGCGGTCAGCGCCGCCGGATCGGCCGGCGCGCCGGGGGCGGCCGGGACGGCGACGGGCGGGGGCGGGGTGGTCCGGGCCGCGTCGGCGCCGCAGCCGGCGACCGTCGCCGTGACGGCCAGCGCCGCCAGGGCCGCCGCGAGCCGGCCGGGACGGATGGTACGGGGACCGGTCGGGCGGGATCGGGTGGCGAGCCGCCCGGTGGCGTCGTGGGGATCCACGTTCTGCTGCCTTTCCGCACCCGACGGGTGTCCGGAGAGGATCCGTACGGCGTCACCCGGGGGCACCGGACCAGCCTGCGCGAACCGGACGGCCGGGACATCTGGCGCAGGACGACAGGTGACCTGCTACCTGAGTAGGAAGTTCCGGGGCACCTGCGGCGGTACCGCTGCCCCGGGCCCACCCGGGAAGCGGGCCCACCTCCGTTCGTGGCGGGTGCCGGGATCAGGGCCGGGCGACGGGCAGCAGCGCCTCGGCGAGCGCGGGGAGCAGGAGGGTGAGCTGCCATTCCCGGGCGCCGTAACCGCGCAGGGTCGTCGCGACGGTGTCCACGGTGATCTCGTCGGGAGGCTGCCAGGCCAGCCGGCGGACCGAGTCGGGGGTGATCAGGTTCTCCGGGGGGAGCCGGTGCTCACCGGCGACCCGTACCACCACCTCACGGCAGCGGGCCAACCGGCCGGCGGCCACCGGATCCCGCTCGGCCCACCGGTGCGGCGGGGGCGGTCCCTCCACCGTCGGGGTGACCGGCAGTGCGTCCTCCGCCAACAGGCGGGCCTCGTCGAGCGCGACCAGCCAGGTGCGGGCCAGCCGGCGCACCGACCGGCCCCCGAATCCGGGCAGGGTCAGCAGCGTCTTCTCGTCCTTCGGGTCCAGCTCGGCGGCGGCGATGATCGCCGAGTCG
Organism: Micromonospora sp. DSM 43699; assembly: GCF_055517075.1. NCBI lineage: Bacteria > Bacillati > Actinomycetota > Actinomycetes > Micromonosporales > Micromonosporaceae > Micromonospora > Micromonospora sp. DSM 43699. The sequence continues at coordinate 55,812 of NZ_JBTMMT010000029.1, read as the reverse complement.
GGCAGCACCCGACCGGGAGCGGCGTCCCGGCGGACGGCGATCTGGTCCCGCGCGTACCACAGCGCCCGGACCCGGGCCTGCGCCCGCGCCCCGCGAACCCGGTGGATGCCGGAGGTCCGCCGCCAGGGCTCCGCCCGGACCCGGGGCGGCCGGGTGGCCCAGGTGATCAGCGCGGCGAACTCCTCCGCCGCCCACGGCGACTTGCCCTGCGAGGTCAGCTCCGCGTCCAGCGCGTCACGCAGGTCGACGAGCATCTCGACGTCCAGCGCGGCGTACGTCAGCCAGGACTCGGGCAGCGGCCGGGTGGACCAGTCCGCCGCCGAGTGGTGCTTCTCCAGGGTGTAACCGAGCAGTTGCTCGGTCAGCGCGGCCAGGCCGACCCGCTCGAAACCGGCAAGCCGGGCGGCCAGCTCGGTGTCGAACAGCCGGCGCGGACGCAACCCCACCTCGGCCAGGCAGGCCAGATCCTGGCTGGCGGCGTGCAGCACCCACTCGGCGTCGCCGATGGCGTCGTCGAGGGTGGTCAGGTCGGGCAGCGGCAACGGGTCGATAAGCGTGGTGCCGGCCCCCGCCCGGCGCAGCTGCACCAGGTAGGCCCGTTGGCTGTAGCGGTAGCCGGAGGCGCGTTCGGCGTCGAGGGCCACCGGGCCGGTGCCGGCCGCGAAGCGGGCCACGACCTCGTCCAGCTCGGCGGGGGTGGCCACCGGCTGAGGGGTGCCGTCACGGGGTGCGGTCAGCGGAACGGGCCCGCCGATGGGCTGCTCGGTGCCCGGGTCCGCCGGCTCCGCGACGGCCGGGGGCGGAACGTCTGCCGTGCGGCTTTCGGCGGCCCGACGGCGCAGGGGTGGTTCGTCGGTCACCTGGCAACCCTAGTGCGCCGGGCCATGTGGTGTGCGCAGCCGGTCCGGTGTGTGTCGTCCCGGTGTCCGGCAGCGGTCCGGACGGTCCGGACACCCACCTCGCACCCGGGACGTCCGTCCTGATCCGGGACGTCCCCCTCGTGCCCGGGACATTCTGCTTGCGGGTCGGGCGTGTCGCACCGGTGGCTCCCGGCCGTCCGGTCGGCCCGGGACGCCGGGCGGCGGTGGTCGGGACGCCGGGCGGCGTTCAGGCCGCCCCGGCCGGACGGCGCTCGGAGAGCGCGGTGACGCCGGGCGGCGGCAACCCCGCGGTGGAGGCGAGCAGGGCGCACCAGGCCGAAAGGTGTGCGGCCAGGTCGTCACCGAGCGGCGTCCAGGACGCCCGGATCTCGACGTCCCCGGCGGCAGGCGGGCCGGCCAGGTCACCGAACCGGGTCGACACGGTCTGGGTGACCGTGCCGCCGGCCGCCCGGTGACGCGCCTCGTGCGCCTCCAGGGCGTCGGTGAGCCAGGTCCAGCCCACCCCCGGCAGCAGCGGATCGGCGGCCAGGTCGACCTCCAGCTCGGCGGTCACGTAGGTGACCAGCCGCAGGGTGCCCTGCCAGGCGTCGTGCCCGGCCGGGTCGTGCAGCAGGATCAGCCGGCCGTCGGCCACCTCGTCCTCGTCGCGCAGCACGGTGGCGGAGAGGGCGAACGCGTACGGGGCGAGTCGCTGCGGGGCGCCGACCTCCTCCAGGACGATCTCCGCCCGGGGGGTGACCGACCGCAGACCGGCGACCGCGCGGGCGAACGTCTCCGGGAGCGCGATCGGGGGGGCCATGACCGGCAGCCTATGCCGACCCGCCACCAGCCGCCCGGACGGCACGCCGAAGCGCCACCGCGCCGTGCGGGGTCGCCCGGGTCGGGGTGCCTGTCACAAATGGTGGCGCTGCCCGTCCGTCCGGACCGGGTGCGTGGCACGATTGCCGCGATGACCACCGACACCACGGGCGCTGCCGCCCGAGACGGAGAATCCCGCCGCAGCGGGCCGGCCGACTCGCCCTTCGTCCGGGCCTGCCGCCGGGAGCCCGTCGGGCACACCCCGGTCTGGTTCATGCGCCAGGCCGGCCGGTCGTTGCCGGAGTACCGCGAGATCCGGGCCAACGTGGGGATGCTGGACTCCTGCCGCCGGCCGGACCTGGTCGCCGAGATCACCCTCCAACCGGTCCGCCGGCACGGCGTCGACGCGGCGATCCTGTTCAGCGACATCGTCGTCCCGGTCGCCGCAGCCGGGGTCGACCTGGACATCGTCGCCGGCACCGGGCCGGTGGTCGCCGAGCCGGTCCGCACCGCCGAGGACGTGGAACGGATCCACCGGATCGACCGCGCCGACGTGTCCTACGTGGACGAGGCCGTCCGGCTGCTCGTCGCCGAGCTGGGCGACACGCCGCTGATCGGCTTCGCGGGCGCCCCCTTCACCCTGGCCAGCTACCTGGTCGAGGGCGGGCCGTCGCGTACCCATGCCAAGACCAAGGCCATGATGTACGGCCAGCCGGAGCTGTGGCACGCGCTCTGCGCCCGGCTCGCCGAGGTGACCCTGTCGTTCCTGCGGGTGCAGGTCGACGCCGGGGTCTCCGCCGTGCAGCTCTTCGACTCCTGGGCCGGTGCGCTCTCGGAAGCGGACTACCGCCGGTTCGTGCTGCCGCACTCCACCGCCGTGCTGTCCGGGCTCGCCGACACCGGGGTGCCCCGGATCCACTTCGGGGTGGGCACCGCCGAACTGCTCGGCGCGATGGGGGAGGCCGGCGCCGACGTGGTCGGGGTGGACTGGCGTACCCCGCTGGACGTGGCGACCCGCCGGATCGGCCCGGACCGGGCGGTCCAGGGCAACCTCGACCCGACCGTGCTGTTCGCCCCCTGGCCGGTGGTCGAGGCCGAGGTGCGGCGGATCGTCGCGCAGGGCCGGGCCGCCCCCGGTCACGTGTTCAACCTCGGTCACGGTGTGCTGCCGGAGACCGACCCCGAGGTGCTGACCCGGGTGGTCGCGCTGGTGCACGAGGTGTCCGCCGGCCGGGCCGAGCAGGGCTGAGGCGGTGCGCGCGCGGCCGTGGCGGGTGGCGGTGGTCGGCGGCGGGATCACCGGCCTCGCCGCCGCGGTCCGGCTGCGCGACCACGCCCCCGCCGACACCGAGATCACCGTGTACGAGCAGTCCGGCGCGCTCGGTGGCAAGCTGCGCACCGGTGAGCTGGCCGGTCGACCTGTGGAGTTCGGCGCGGAGTCGTTCCTGATGCGCGATCCGGCCGGTGGCGAGTCGGCTGCGGTGGCCCTGGCCCGCCGGCTCGGCCTGGCCGAGCGGATCGTGCACCCCACCGTCGGGCAGGCCGCGCTCGTCGTCGACGGGGAGCTGCGCCCGGTCCCGGGCGGCACGCTGGTCGGCGTACCCGGGGATCTGGCGGCGGTGGCGGCGGTGGCCGTGCCGACGGCGGACGGCGACCGCGACGGCGGTCGGCCGCTGCTCGACGCGGACCAGGACGTGCCGGTCGGCGCGCTGGTCCGGGCCCGGTTCGGCGACCAGGTGGTGCAGCGGCTGGTCGACCCGATGCTCGGCGGCGTCTATGCCGGCCGGGCCGACGACCTGTCCCTGGTCACCACCATGCCGGCGCTGGCCCGCGCGGCCCGGGTGGAGCACACCCTGGTCGGTGCGGTCCGGGCCGCCCAGGCTGCCGCGCCCCGCGCCCCCGGCGCACCTGTCTTCGGCACCCTGGCCGGCGGGCTGAGCACCCTGGTCGAGGCGGCGGCCACGGCCAGCGGCGCGACGATCCGCCGACACGCGGCGGTCCGTAAGCTGAGCCCGGTCGCCGACGGCTGGCGGCTCACCGTCGGCCCGACCCGTGCCCCGGAGCTGGTCGAGGCGGACGCGGTGCTGCTCACCGTGCCGGCCCGGCCCGCCGCCCGGCTGCTCGCCGGGTTCGCCGCCGCGTCGGCGGCGACCGTCGGCGGGCTGGACTACGCCAGCGTCGCGCTCGTCACCCTGGCCCTGCCCGAGCCGGCCCTGCCCCGGCTCTCCGGCTTCCTGGTGCCGGCCACCGAGGGGCTGCTGATCAAGGCGTCCACGTTCTTCACCACCAAGTGGGGGCACCTGGCCGCGCCGGACGGGCTGGCCCTGGTCCGTGCCTCCGTCGGCCGGTACGGTGAGGAGACATCGCTCCAGCTCACCGACGACGACCTGCTCGCCACCGTGCACCGGGAGCTGGCCCGGGTGCTCGGGGTGGCGCTGCCCACGCCGGTCGCCGGCCACGTGCAGCGCTGGGGTGGCGCGCTGCCCCAGTACACCCCCGGCCACACCGACCGGGTGACCACCGTCCGGGCGGCGCTGCGCGCGTCGCACCCCACGCTGGCGCTGGCCGGTGCCGGATTCGACGGGGTCGGCATCCCGGTCTGCGTCCGTTCCGGCGAGACGGCGGCCGGGGAGATCATCGAAGCACTGGGAGGATCGGGTCCATGACCGAGCAGACCACCGAGCAGACCAACGCGGCCCGGCTCAAGGAGTTGAACTCCACCGTCCGGTACACCATGTGGTCCGTCTACCGGGCCACCGGCGCGCTGCCGGCGCTGCGGGAGAACGTCACCGGTGAGGTGGAGTCGCTCTTCGAGGAGCTGGCCGGCAAGGACGTGGTGGTCCGGGGCATGTACGACGTGGCCGGGCTGCGCGCCGACGCGGACGTGATGATCTGGTGGCACTCGTCGTCCAGCGACGCCCTCCAGGACGCCTACCTGCGGCTGCGCCGGACCACCCTGGGTCGGGCGTTGACCCCGGTGTGGTCGCAGTTGGCGCTGCACCGGCCGGCGGAGTTCAACAAGAGCCACATCCCGGCCTTCCTCGCCGACGAGGCACCCCGGCCCTACCTGTGCGTCTACCCGTTCGTCAGGTCCTACGAGTGGTACCTGCTGCCGGACGCCGAGCGGCGGGAACTGCTTGCCGAACACGGCAAGATGGCGCGCGGCTACCCCGACGTCCGGGCCAACACGGTCGCCTCGTTCGCCCTCGGCGACTACGAGTGGATGCTCGCCTTCGAGGCCGACGAGCTGCACCGGATCGTGGACCTGATGCGGGACCTGCGCGCCTCCGGCGCCCGCCGGCACGTCCGCGAGGAGGTCCCGTTCTACACCGGTCGGCGTCGCTCGGTCGCCGACATCGTCAACTGCCTCGTGTAGCGGCACCGACGGTCGTCGCCCGGCACCGGCAGCCCGGCGCTGTCCGCATCTGGACGTTGCTGTCCCGGCCCCGATCGGGCCCGGACACGAACGTAGCGGTCTCCCAGGCTCGGGAGACCGCTACGTCCTCGGTGTCACGTGCCGACCCGTGCCACGCAGGGGCGACGGGTCGACGGGATCACACGGTCGCGGTGCAGACCGGGGTCGGGTTGGTGCCGGTGCCCGAGGCGAGGAAGCCGAAGGTGGTCTTCCCTCCGGCGGACAACGCCCCGTTGTAGGAGACGTTGCGGGCGGTCACCGCGGACCCGCTGCTGGTCAGCGTGGCGTTCCACCCCTGGCTGACCTGCTGGCCCCCGGAGTACGTCCAGTTCACCGTCCAGCCCTTGATCGCCGATGCGCCGGCGGTCACGTCCACCTCGCCCTGGAACCCGCCGCTCCACGTGGAGGTCACCCGGTAGGTGGCGGTGCAGCCACCGGTCGCCGGCGGCGTGGTCGGCGGGGCGGTGGTCGGCGGGGCGGTGGTGGGCGGCGCGGTGGTCGGCGGCGCGGTGGTGGGCGGCGTCGTCGGCGGTGCGGTGGTGGGCGGTGCGGTGGTCGGCGGGGTGGTCGGGCCGCCACCACCGAAGTCGACGTCACTGCACAGGTAGTACGACTGGTCCAGGTGGCTGGCCTGCCACACGGTGTAGACGATGTGCCGACCGGTACGACCCGGCGCGTTCACCGGGATCTGGATCGACACGCCACCGGTGTCCTTGTCCCACTGGGAGGCCGGGGTGTTCCCGATCTGTCCGGCCAGCTCCAGGTCGCTCCAGCCCAGCGGCGTGGTCAGCGCGTTGAAGCCCTGCTTGGTCACGTACACCCGGATGTAGTCGGCACCGTGGCTGGCCTGGTCGAAGAACTTCAGCCGGAAGCTGTTCGCGACCGACGTGGTCTTCCAGGCGCCGAGGGTGTCCAGGGCGTTGTAGCGGCCGTTCTGGGTGCGTCCGCCGCTGCACAGTTGGCCGGTCGGGATGGCACCCTGGTGGTTGCCGGCGACACCCTCCCGGAACAGGCCGTTCCAGTTCCACATGGCCTGCGGGTCGGCCTGCCAGGCCTGCCAGCACATCGGGTCCTCGGTGGCCATTCTCGGGTTCTGGAACTCGGCACCCCAGCGCTCCCAGCAGCTGTAGGCGCGGAACCCCGGGTTCACCACCGCGCCGTGCGCGGACGCCGAGTTGGCCAGGGCGGTGGTGAGCAGCAGCGCGATGATCGCGCCGACGGTGAGCAGCGACCCCGCGATGGCGTGGGGTCGTCTGCGTAGGACGGTGGACATGGAGCCTCCGAGGTGAAGGGGTCGGTCGAACGACGCCCGGACGGCCGGGAGTTGCCCCTCCCGTGCCTGCTGTGCGGCTCCCACGACGGCTCTACCCCCGCAGGCTTGCACAGGAAAGCGGTATCCGTCAATGTTTCGGTGGTTTGGTGGGTCGCGCCCCAGCACGTGCCCGTGCCCCGCCCGGACCCTTCTCCCGTGCCGGGGTCCCGGGTGGGCCGGTCAGTTCTCCCGGCGCATCGGCAGGTGCGGAATGCCGTCCTCGACGTACTCCGGGCCGGTCACCGTGAACCCGTGCCCGGCATAGAAGCCGGCCAGGTGGGCCTGTGCCTCCAGCACGCACGGCCGGTCGCCGACCAGCCGCAGCGCCTCGGTCATCAACCGGCCGGCGAGTCCGCCGCCCCGGGCCGCCGGGGCCACCACCACCCGACCGATCCGTGCCACGCCGCCCGGGTCGGCCAGCACCCGCAGGTACGCCAGGACGACGCCGTCGTGGGCCAGCCAGAGGTGCCGGGTGCCCGGCTCGACGTCCCGGCCGTCCAACTCCGGGTACGGGCAGCCCTGCTCCACCACGAACACGTCGATACGCAGCCGCAGCAGGTCGTGGAAGGTGCGCGCGTCCAGTTCGGCGAAGCTGGCGAGACGGACGTCGACGCGGTGCGGTGCCATCCCGCGATGGTAGGCGGCCCTGCCCCGCCTGCTCTGCTGCCTGCCCCCGCCTGCTCTGCTGCCTGCCCCGCACCGGACCGCGGTGGGTCAGGCCGGGCGGGCACCTACCGCGTCGCGGATCTCGGCCCCCAGGGACTCCACCGCGCGGGCACAGTGCGCGCAGCAGAAGAACCGGCCGCCGACCTCCACCCCGTGCCCGATGATCTTCACCTGGCAGTGCTCGCAGATCGGCGCGAGCTTGTGCGCCGCGCACTCGAAGCAGTCGAAGGTGTGCACGTCACCGCTGACCGTGCGCACCTCGAACGCCATCCAGTAGTCGTTACCGCAGACCTCGCAGGTAGCCACCTGTCCCACCCTCCGAATAGAGCACTGGTCTCCCAGCCTGCGACCACGACGGCGTGCCTGGTGGCGAAATGCTCGATTCGATGGGGAAAATGGTGTTCCGTACCGGCGTGTCGGGCTCAGCCCTGTCGCGGCTCCAGGCGGATCGACACCGAGTTCACGCAGTGCCGGGTGTCCTTCGGGGTGAAACCCTCGCCGTGGAAGACGTGCCCCAGGTGACTGTCGCAGCGGGCGCACCGGATCTCGGTACGTACCATGCCGAGGCTGCTGTCCTGGATCTCCCGGACCCGCCCCGGGATGGCGTCGTCGAAGCTCGGCCAGCCGCAGTGCGAGTCGAACTTGGTGTCGCTGGCGAACAGTTCCAGCCCGCAGGCCCGGCAGTGGTAGACGCCGGGGGTCTTGGTGTCGACGTACTCGCCCGTCCAGGGGCGCTCGGTGCCGGCCTCGCGCAGCACCCGGAACTCCTCAGGGGTCAACCGGACCCGCCACTCGTCCTCGGTGCGGGGCAGTGCGTTCTCGTCAGGACTCACCCGTCAACCGTACGTCGGATGTCGGGGGCATCGCATATGGTCGCGCCATGGCGAAGGCGACGGCGACCGAGGTGGACGTGGCCGGGCACCCAGTCCGGCTGAGCAGCCCGGACAGGGTGATCTTCCCGGAGCGCGGCTTCACCAAGGCCGACGTCTTCCACTACTACGTCTCGGTCGGCGACGGCATCATGCGCGCCCTGCGGGACCGGCCGACCACCCTGCAACGATTCCCCGACGGCATCGAGGGGGAGGCGTTCTACTCCAAGCGGGTGCCCACCCGGGGGGTGCCGCCGTGGGTGCGGACCGTCGGGATCACCTTCCCCAGCGGGCGCGGTGCCGACGAGTTGCGCCCGACCGATCTCGCCCACGTCGCCTGGGCGGCGCAGATGGGCACAGTGGTGTTCCACCCCTGGCCGGTCCGCGCCGCCGCCGTCGACCACCCCGACGAGCTACGGGTGGATCTCGACCCGCAGCCCGGGACCGACTTCGCCGACGCGGCCACCGCCGCCGCCGAGCTGCGCGGCATCCTCGCCGAGCTGGGCGTCACCGGCTGGCCGAAGACCTCCGGTGGCCGGGGGCTGCACGTCTACCTGCGCATCGCCCCCCGTTGGACGTTCACCGAGGTGCGCCGGGCCACCATCGCGCTGGCCCGGGAGCTGGAACGGCGCCGCCCCGAGCTGGTCACCACCGCCTGGTGGAAGGAGGAGCGGGGGCAGCGGGTCTTCGTCGACTACAACCAGATGGCCCGGGACCGCACCATCGCCTGCGCATACTCGCTGCGCGCCACCGCACGGGCCACCGTCTCCACCCCGGTCGGCTGGGACGAGTTGCCCGACGTCGACCCGGACGACTTCGACCTGCGTACGGTGCCGGCCCGGTTGGCCGAGCGGGGCGACCCGCACGCGGGCATCGACGACGGATCCTTCGACATCACGCCCCTGCTCGACTGGGCGGATCGGGACGCCACGCACGGGCTGGGCGATCTGCCCTATCCGCCGGACCATCCGAAGATGCCCGGCGAGCCGAAACGGGTGCAGCCGAGCCGGGCGAAGCGCCCGGCCGACGAAATCGTCGACTGAGCACGGAAAGCCCGGTGGTCGTCGCTATGCCGGGGTGTCGGTGTTTGTGCGAATCACTTGCGTCCAATGCCACTCCCACGCGTGAAAATGGCTTTCATCCAGACTCTTTCTGGTACTGATGATTGCGCCCGCCAGGTCGCCGCGCCTACGGTCGAATATGAAAGGTGGGATGCGCGGAAGTCGACTTCACTCGCGTGACCAGGGCATACGCCCCTCGGTCCGGGCTGCGGGTCGGCCGGCGGCTCCGGCTCATCCGACCGCGCGCGAGTTCGGACAGGGGTTTTCACCATGGCGGCCACGACGAGGAAAGAGCAGCGGATCGGCGGGACCCGACGCCAGCATTCCGTGATCCTGGAATATCTCAAGATCCTGCCGGCCGTGCTCACCGGAGTGGCGGCGGTGCTGGTCGCGCTCACCGGACTGCTGACCCTGCTCGTCAAATAGCTTCCGCCGCTCGGTCTTCCGGACGGATCCCCATTCGGGTCCGGCGTAGGCATCCGAGTCATGCGGGGCTCCGGTCCCGGATCAGGCTCCGGCCTCGGATCGAGCTTCCGCTCCGAGGTGGGTTTCAGGTCCCGGAGCGGCTTGCGGTTCGTATTCCGGGTTCGGCTCCGCTCCGGGCTCGGATTGGTGCTTGTCGTCTGGCGTGGGCCGCCGGACCATCGCCGAAGAACGCGCCGGTGCGCTCGCGGCCCGGGTGGGTGGCCGGGCCGTCCAGGACAGGAAGCGGTCGAACAGTTCCGTCGGGGACGGGGCCGGGTGCAACAGCCTGCGTAGTTGTCGGAGTCGAGTGGGCTTCATGCTGTCATCGTCAACCCGTGGACCTCGTTGGCGTGTCGGAGATCAGGACGATGCTCGGGAACGTCTCCCGGCAGCGCGCGTCCGTGATCGCCAACCAGCGGAATTTCCCGGAACCCGTGGCCGTGCTGGCGATGGGCAAGGTCTGGCGGAAGGTCGACGTCGAGGCGTGGATCCGCGAGCACCGGCCGGAGCTGACAAAGGGCTAGTCCCAGTCGGCGGGCCGCACGGTGGGGCTGACGGAGGGGCGACCCCCAGTCGGCAGGCTGCGGTTGGCGCGTGTGGTCGAGCAGTAGCGGTCGGCCGGGATGCTCAACTCAATGTCGGCGATGTTGCGGCATTCGGGAGGCTTCGACCGCGCAACATCGGCCCACCTGAGTGGATCATGCCGGGTGGCGGCCCTCGGCGATCGCCTCGACCGCCTCCTTGGCGGTGCGCAGGTCCACCCCGGTCGCCTCCCGGTAGGCCTTGATCGCCTTGATCTTCTCGCCCCGGGCCAGGTGGTCCCGCACCCCGGGCAGGGTCGGGCCCCGGTCCACGATGCCGAGATGTTCCATGATCAGCCGCTGTCGCCGCTCGATCTCCATCAGCCGGAACGACGCGTCGCCCCGGCCGTCCCGGCGGGGGAGTTGCAACAGCAGCGCCAGCACGAGGGCAGTGCTCGACATGATGAGGGCGATCTCCATGCCGTCGATCCAACCAGATCGACGACGACCCGGACGACCTCGGCTCCGGCCGGGCCGCGCAGCCCCGTACACCCCGGCCGACCGACGGCTCAGGGTAACGATCATGTAACGGGCGCGAACCTTTCCCGCCGGGTCACCGCTCTTGCTCTCCGTCGGCCCGACCCCGGGCCGACCCGGGGGAGGCGACGGAATGAAGCTGGTGTGGAGGCGGGCCCGCGAGGCGCGCGGCCTGCTGCTCGCGGCAGCAGCCGCCGCACTGGTCGCGATCGCGCTGGTCACCGGGCTGGCCGACTACAACCGGCGGGCCGTCGACGCGGGGCAGCGGGCCCTGATCGCCGCCGCGCCCGTCGAGGAACGCAGCCTGCTGGTCAGCGGCTCCGGCGGGCGTGACCCCGCCGAGTACGCCACCCGGGACCGGGCCGTCCGGGACGGCTTCCGCACCGCCCTCGGCACCACCCCGGTCCGGGTCGCCGCCGCCCGCTACGGCACGGGACGGGAACTCACAGGCGACCTCGGCGCGACCGTCCGCACCGGAACGGACCCGGTCTTCGCCACCCTGGCCACCCTGGACGACCTGCCCCGGCACGCCGACCTGGTCGACGGCGACTGGCCGACCGCCGGGGCCGGCCCGCTCCAGGCCACCCTGCCGGAGAAGGTCGCCGGCACGCTGGGCCTGCGGGCCGGTGACCGGGTGCCGATGCGCGACCGCAGCGCCGACAGGCGTACCGAGGTGTCGGTCTCCGGCACCTGGCGGCCCCGCGACCCGGCAGATCCGTACTGGCGACTCGCCCCCGGGCTCGGCGTCACCCCGGACGCCGACGCCGCGCGCGGGCCGTTCGTGCTCGACCCGGCGGACTTCGCGGCCACCTTCCCCGGCGCGGTCTCCGCCGCCTGGGTCGTCGCGCCCGACCTGGCCGCCGTCGGGGCGGACCGGTTGCCCGCGCTGCGCCGGGCGGTCGCCACCGCCGCGACCGAGGTTCCCGAGGCGGCCGGGCTCGGCTCCTCCGCGCAGGCGGTGACCACACTCGACCGGCTGATCGACCGGATCGGCCGGGCCGACCTGGCCGGCCGTTCCGCCCTGGCCACCCCGCTGCTGCTGATCGTGGTCCTCGGCGGATACGCACTGGTGCTGATCGCCGCCCTGCTGCACGAGGACCGCCGCGCCCAGACCGCCCTGCTGCGGGCCAGAGGCGCGGCCCGCCGCCAGCTCGTCGGCCTGGCGGCCCGGGAGGCGACCCTGGTGGTCGTCCCGGCCGCCCTGCTCGGGCCGTTGCTCGCCGGTGGGGCGCTGCGTCGGCTCGCCGCCGACGGCCCGGTCGACCTGGGCGGTGCTGGCGGCGGCTGGGTCTGGGCGGCGGCCCTGGCCACCGCCGTCGGCTGCCTCACCGCCATGGTCGCGCCCACCCTGCGGGGTGCCGGCACCTACGTGGCCGACCTGGCCGCCCGGTCCCGGCCCGACCGCACCGGGACGATCAGCCGGGCCGGACTCGACCTGGCCCTGGTCGCCTTCGCCGTGCTGGCCTGGGTGCAACTGCGCCGCTACTCCTCCCCGCTGGCCGGTGCCGGCAACGACCTCGGCGTCGACCCGCTGCTGGTGGCCGCGCCGACGCTGGGAGTGCTGGCCGGTGCCGTGGTGGCGCTGCGGCTGCTCCCGCCGGCCACCCGGTTCGCCGAGCGGTTCGTCGACAGGCGACCGTGGACCGCGACCATCTTCGGGATGTGGCAGGCCGGCCGGCGTCCGCACGCCGGGCCGGTGCTGCTGCTCGCCCTCGCCGTCGGCGGCAGCACCCTGGCCTGGTCACTTGTCGCCACCGGGGAACGGTCCCAGGCGGACCAGGCCGACCACGCCGTCGGCGCGGACCTGCGGCTGGTCGAACGCACCGGAGCCGCCCCCGCCGACCGGGCCGCCGCGCTCGCCGCGCTGCCCGGGGTCGACCGGGCGCTGCCGGCCTGGCGGGACGACGTCCGGGTCGGCCGGGACGACCGGCAGGCCACCGTGCTGGGCCTGGACACCGCGCACGCCGCCGAGGTGGTCAGGTTCAGCGACCGGCTCGCCGACCGGCCCGCGCGGGAGCTGTTCCCGGCGCTGGCCGCCGCCCGGGGACCGGCCGTCGGGGTGCCCCTGCCGGCGGACGCCCGCCGACTCGCCGGCACCGTCCGCACCCCCGTCGAGCAGCCCGTCGGCCCGCACCGGATCGCCGTGTCGGTGCTGCTCACCCGGGCCGACGGGCTGGCCTACCGGCTGCCGGTGGCGAGCGCCGGCAGCGACGGGCGGGCCGTCGCGTTCACCGTCGACCTGCCGACCGGCGACGGGCTGCGGCTGGCCGGCTTCGAAGCCGACGGTGGGGACAGCGCCGGCAGCGGGTACGCGCTCCAGGTACGTGACCTGCGCACCGCAGGCCCGGACGCGCGGCCCACCACCGTCCCGCTCACCGGCCGGTGGCGGGTGGCCGCCGCCGAGCCCGCCGAGTCCGCCGAGCAGGGCAGCGCCACGGTCACCGGTGCCGGGCTGACCGCCACCCACCCGGTCGGGCTCGTCGCGGGCGGGCGGTACGCGTACCAGCCGTCGTCCCGCTTCGTGGTGGTGCCGGACGGCCCGAACCCCGCCGTACCGGCGCTGATGACCCCGGCCGTGCGGGCGGCGCTCAACGTCCGGCCCGGGGAGACCGTGGTGCTGGCGCTGTCCGGGGTCTCGCTGCCGGTGCGGCTGGTCGGGGAGGTGACCGCGCTGCCCGCCACCACCGGGGACGGGGTGCTGCTCGACCTGCCCGCCGCGACCGACTGGCTGCTCCGGAACTCCGGCACCGTCCGGGCGGTGCCCGAGTGGTGGCTGCGGGTCGATCCCGCCGCGCCTGCCGGGGCGACCCGGGCCGCCGCCGCGCTGCCCGGGGTGACCCTGCTGGACCGCCGGCAGGCCGCCGCCGTGGCCGCCGACGACCCGTACTGGCAGGGTGCCCGGACGGGGTTGCTGGCCGCCGCCCTCGGGTCGGTGCTGCTCGCCCTGGTCGGCCTGGTGGTGGACGTCTGGGCCACCGCCCGGCATCGGATCGGTGAGTTCTCGGTGCTGCACACCCTCGGCGCGTCACCCCGGCTGCTGGCCCGGGCGCTGCTCGCCGAGCAGACCTTCCTGGCCGGGATCGGCGTCGGGGTCGGCCTGCTGCTCGGCGCGGCGGTCGGGGCCACCATGGCCCCGCTTGTCGTGCTCACCCCGGCCGCCGGGCGACCGGTGCCCGAGCCGGCGTTCGCCCTGGCCTGGACCCCGATCGGGTTGACCGCGGCGGGGCTGCTGCTGGCCGCGCTGGCCGGCAGCGCGGCGATGGCCACCGGCCTGCGGCAGCGGGTCGCCGTCGCCCGGTTACGCGGCGGGGGAGACCGGTGAGGACAGCGACGACCGGACGGCTGTGCGAGGGGGAGAACCAGCGATGAGCATCGGTGCCGTGATCCGCCGGGTACGCGCCCACGGCGGGCAGTTCCTGCTGCTGGCCGCGTTGACGCTGGTGATCGCCCTGCTGGTCGGCGGGGTGCCGAGGGTGGTCAACCGGCTGGCCGGGCAGGGGCTGCGGGAACACCTCGCCGCCGCGCCGGCCGCCCGCCTCGACCTCACGTATTCGACCCGCCCCTTCGCCGGTGGCCCACCGCCGAGCAGCCGGGCGGCCGAGTTGGACGCGCTCCAGCAGCGGATGCCCGCCGACGTGCGGGCCGCCGTGGCGCACCGCTGGTACACCGCGCAGACCCCCGCCGGCCGGGTCACCGGCCCCGACCTGACCCGGGGCAACCACCTGGTGAACCTGGGTCTGCGCGCCATGCCGGGAATCGAGACGGTGGGCACCCTGGTCGACGGGCGCTGGCCGGACGGGTCGGCCGACCGGGAGACCCCGGTGCCTGTCGCCCTGCCCGCCGACCTCGCCGGCCGGTTCCAGCTGCGGGTCGGCAGCCGACTCGTGCTCGCCGCGCCCGACCCGCAGAGCCCGCCCACCCCGCTGACCGTGGTGGGGTTGTTCCGGCCGGTCGACCCGGCCGACGGCAGCTGGGACGCCCTGCCCGCGGTGCTGGAGGTGATCGAACCGGAGGGGGACGCTGAGCCGTTCGTGCTGGTCGGGGTGGTCGCCGTCGGCGCGCTGGACCGGCTGGCCGTCGAGGGCCGGCCGATGTCGTTCAGTTGGCGCTACCGGCTCGGTGTGGACGGCATCGACGTCCGACGGATCGACCGACTCGTCGCCGGGGTGCAGCGGCTGGCCAGGGCCGACAACAGCGGCACCGGCACGGAACTTACCCAGGGGGTCGACGTCCTGCTACGCGAGTTCAGCCGGGCGGTCGGCTCGGCGCGTACCCTGCTCGCCGTCATCACCGCCGGGGTGCTGGCGACACTGGCCGGGCTGGTCGTGCTGGCCGCCGCCTCGACCGCGCGTCGCCGCCGCGCCGAGTTCGTGCTGATCCGTGCCCGGGGCGGCGGCGTCACCACCGGCCTGCGACGCAGCCTCGCCGAGTCGCTGCTCGTCGTCCCGCCCGCCGCCGGGCTCGGCTGGCTGCTCGGCGGTCTGCTGCCCGGTGCGCCCGGCGACACCGGGCCGCTCGCCGTCGGCGCGACAGCCCTGGTCACCCTGGCGCTGCCGGTGGCGACGCTGGCCGTACCGGCCGGGGTGCTCGGGCGGCGGGACCTGGGCCGGCTGCGGCCGTCCGCGCGGCGGGCCACCACCGAGGCCGCCCTGGTGCTGTTGGCCGGGCTCGCGGTGGTGCTGCTGCGGCGGCGGGGCCTCACCCCCGGCGAGGTCGATCCGTTGCTGGTCTCGGTCCCGGCGCTGGTCGCGGTGGCCGCCTCGGTGCTGGCGCTGCGGCTGTACCCGTGGCCGGTGCGGCTGGCCGGCCGGCTCGCCGCGCGTACCCGGGGAAGTGTGGCCTTCCTCGGCACGGCCCGCGCCGGTCGGGCGGCGGCGGCCACCCCGCTGGTCGTGGTGGTGCTCGCGGTCGCCACCGCCGCGTTCTGCGCCGTGGTCGCCACCGGCATCGAGGCCACCCGCGACGACGTCGCCACCCGGGCGGTGCCGGCGGACGCGCTGATCCGGGGGGACCGGCTCGCCCCGGACACCGGCGCGGCGCTGGAACGGTTGCCCGGGGTACTGGCGGCCACCGGGCTGGCCGACGGGCCGGCGCAGCGGCTGGCGACCGACGCCGACGGCACCGACGCCCGGCTGCGCGACACCGCCGTGCTGCTTGTCGACGGCCCCGCGCTGGTCCGCACGGCGCGGGCCGCCGGTCGGGACGTCCCGGTGCCCGGCCCGCTGCGCGACGCCCGGCCGGGTGCCGGGCCGGTGCCGGCGGTGGTCTCCCCGGCGGTCGCCGCCGACCTGGCCGCCGCCGGCCTGCGGTCCGCCTTCGTCACCGTGCAGGGCCAGCGGTACGAGTTCATGCCGACCCGGACCGTCGCCGACTTCCCGTTGGCCGGGCCGGACACCACCCGGTACGTGGTGCTGCCCTGGCAGGCGCTGCCCCGACGGGACACCCCGCCGGTGCCCACCGGTTTCCTGGTCGCCGGCGACCGGTTCGACGCCGGGGCGTTGCGTCAGGTCGGGGACGAGGGGCAGCACCGCTACCAGACCGGCGGCGCGGTGACCGGCCGGGAACGGCCCCGGGGCGTGGCGGTGCAGACCTGGACGCAGACCCGGCTGCGGCTGGGCGGCGGCGGCGCGAACGGGTTGCTGGCGTTCGGGTTCGCCGCCGGTGCGGTGGCCGGCGGGGTGTTGGCGCTGCTCGCGATCGCCTTCACCGTGCTGGCCGGGGCCCGTGCCCGGGGTGCGGTGCTGTCCCGGCTGCGCACCCTGGGCCTGTCCCGTCGGCAGTGGCGGGGACTGCTGCTTGTGGAGTTGACCCCGCTGGTCGGGGTGTCGGTGCTGACCGGCGCGCTGGTCGGGGTGCTGCTGCCGGTGCTGCTCACTCCGCTGCTCGGGCTCGCCGCGTTCACCGGCGGCACGCCGGTGCGGGTGGGCTTCGCCCCCGGTCTGGTCGCCGCCACGGTCGGCCTCGGCGCGGTCGCGCTGGGCTTCGCCATGGCGGTGGAGGCCCTGAACAACCGTCGGATGCGCCTCGGCGAGGTGCTCCGGCTCGGAGAGGAGAGCTGAGATGACCACGATCGCGGATGATCCCGTCGTACCCGACCTGGCGGACCTGCAACGTCGGGCGGCCCAGCGGGCGGCCGAACGGGCCGGTGGGCAGGATCGGCTGCGGGGGCACATCGTCTGCGACGGCCTGGTCCGGATCTTCCAGACCGAAGGCGTCGAGGTGGTCGCCCTCCAGGGGCTGGACCTGGTGATCGACCGGGGTGAGCTGGTGGCGGTCGTCGGAGCGTCCGGGTCGGGCAAGTCGACCCTGCTGAACATCCTCTCCGGGCTTGACACCCCGACCGCGGGGATCGCCCGGGTGGCCGACTACGACCTGCTGTCGCTCTCCGCCCGCCGCCGGTTGAGCTACCGGCGACGTACCGTCGGGTTCGTCTGGCAGCAGACCGGCCGGAACCTGCTGCCCTACCTGACCGCCCGGGAGAACGTGGAACTGCCGATGCGGCTGGCCGGTCGCGGCGGTGGCGGCCGGGCCCGGCGGGGCCGCGCCGACGAGTTGCTGGAACTGGTCGGGGTGGGCCACTGCGCGGACCGGCGGCCCGGCCAGCTCAGCGGCGGTGAGCAGCAGCGCTGCGCGGTGGCGGTGGCGGTGGCCAACGACCCGGAGGTGCTCTTCGCCGACGAGCCGACCGGCGAGCTGGACGAGGCGACCGGTGCGGAGGTCTTCGCGGCGCTGCGCACCATCAACGCCGAGCTGGGGGTGACGGTGGTGGTGGTCACCCACGACCACGCCGTCGCCGACCAGGTCCGCCGGACCGTCGCGATCCGCGACGGCCGCACCGCCTCGGAGGTACGCCGGACCACGCGGATCGGCGTCGACGGCAGCACCGAACTGGTCAGCGAGGAGTACGCGGTGCTGGACCGGACCGGTCGGATGCAGCTCCCGGCACCGTTCGTGGCGGCCCTGGAGCTGCGGGACCGGGTCCGCCTCGATCTCGCACCGGACCACGTGCAGGTCCGCCCCGGCGACCGGACGCCGGAGCAGAACGGGAGTGACGCATGAGCGAGCAGGTTTCCGCCGTCCGTGCCGCTGGGCCGGTCACCGACGAGGTGGTACGCGTCGAGGGGGTGAGCCGGACGTTCGGCCGGGGGCGGCACGCCGTGCACGCCGTCCGCGAGGTCTCGTTCACCGCCGGCCGGGGCGAGCTGGTCGCGCTCCGGGGCCGCTCGGGCGCCGGCAAGACCACCCTGCTCAACCTGGTCGGCGGCCTGGACCGACCGGACACCGGCCGGGTCCGGGTGGCCGGGCACGACGTCACCGCTGCCGGCGAGGCCGAGCTGCTGCGGCTGCGCCGTGGCACCGTCGGGTTCGTGTTCCAGACCTTCGGGCTGGTGCCGATCCTGTCGGCGGCGGAGAACGTCGGGGTGCCGCTGCGGCTGGCCCGGGTCCCGGCGGCGGAACGCGAACAGCGGGTGGCGGTGCTGCTGGAGCTGGTCGGTCTGGGCGGCCACGCCCGCCAGCGCCCGTACGAGTTGTCCGGTGGGCAGCAGCAGCGGGTCGCCGTGGCCCGTGCCCTGGCCAACGAACCCGACCTGCTGATCGCCGACGAGCCGACCGGTCAGCTCGACTCCGAGACCGGCCGGGCCATCATGGACCTGCTCCGCGCGGTGGTGCACGCCCGGGGGATGACCGCCCTGGTCGCCACGCACGACCCGACCCTGATCGAGGTGGCCGACCGGACGCTGGCCCTGCGCGACGGCCGCCTGGTCGACGACTGATCCCGTCCCGTCGGTGGCGGGGTGGGCTGGTCGTCGGTGGCCGGATGGGCTGGTCGTCGGTGGCCCGGCGGGGCTGGATTCAGAGGGGGAGCTTCATGCCCTCGTGGCTGGCCACGAAGCCGAGGCGCTGGTAGAAGCGGTGCGCCTCGGTGCGCGACTTGTCGGTGGTGAGCTGCATTAACCCGCAGCCCCGCCGCCGGGCCTGGTCGATCGCCCAGCTCATCATCGTCCGCCCCAGCCCCTGGCCGCGCAGGTCGGCACGGACCCGGACCGCCTCGACGAGCGCCCGCTCCGCACCGTGCCGGCCCAGCCCCGGGATGTAGGTGAGCTGGAAACAGCCGACCACCTCCCCGGCGCGCTCGGCCACCACCTGCTGGTTGCGCGGGTCGGCGGTGATGTCGGCGAAGGCCCGCT
The DNA here is from genome assembly GCF_055517075.1 of Micromonospora sp. DSM 43699. NCBI lineage: Bacteria > Bacillati > Actinomycetota > Actinomycetes > Micromonosporales > Micromonosporaceae > Micromonospora > Micromonospora sp. DSM 43699. Next base: position 37,098 of record NZ_JBTMMT010000029.1, on the reverse strand, counting down.
CGTACGCCTCGTCCACCCCGGTGTGCTCGCGCGCCCGGCCGAGCACGTCGTCGGCGAGCAGGGCCAGCACGGCGGGCAGGTCGGCCCGGACGGCCTCCCGCAGGATCACGTCGGTCACGGCGGCAGCCTGTCACAACGACCCGGTGGCGGGCGGAGGTGGCAGCCGGAAGGCAGCATGGTGCGGCATGGAGCCGTTGTTGTTGCCGTTCCGGTGGGTCTACCGGGGCCTGGTGTACTTTGCCAACTCGCCCCGGACGCTCATCACGTCGTACCTGTTGATGATCGTGGTGGCCGGGGTGATCTACGGCCAGGTGGAGCACCGCAGCGCCGCCGACGCCGTCTGGTGGGCGGTGGTCACCGCCTCCACCGTCGGCTACGGCGACATCTCGCCGACCAGCTGGCAGGGACGCGTCCTGGCCGCGTTGCTGATCTCCACCATGGTGCTGCTGGTCATCCCGCTGATCACCGCGCACTTCGCCAGCCGGCTCATCGTCGACGACGACGCCTTCGAGCACGTCGAGCAGGAGGAGCTGAAGAACGACGTGCGCCGGATGCGGGCCCTGCTGGAGGAGTTGGCGGCCCGTCAGGGCATCGCGTTGCCGGAGTTGCCACCCGACCCGGCCCCACCGGACCACGCGAGCCTCGTCAGGCAACGGCTGCGGGGACGCCGTAACCGCCGCTGACCCGGCCTGCCGGTCGCCGGCCGGCTCGGGCCGGACATCCGGTCGGGAGCCGGGCCGGGCCGGACACTCGGCCGGGCGCCGGTCAGCGGGCGGGGCAGCGCAGCCCCTCCCGGGGGACGGTGAGCGAGACCAGGTACGCGTCCACGGCCTGGGTGATGCAGCTCGTCTGCGGATAGGCGGTGTGCCCCTCGCCCTCCCAGGTGAGCACCCGACCGACCCCCAGCATCGCGGCCAACCGGGCGGTCTGCTCGTACGGGGTGGCCGGGTCGCCGGTGGTGCCGACCACCACGATCGGCGGTGCCCCGTCGGCCCGGCCGGTCGGGTACGGGTCCCGCCCGCCCGGCCACTCGACGCAGCCGAACATTCCCACCGCCAGGGCCGGGCCGAAGAGTGGGTACTTCTGCCGCCACTGGGACTGCAGGTCGCGGATCTGCGCGACGGTGGGCTTCTCGGTCTCGTCGGCGCAGTTGACCGCCAGGTTGGCGTCGAAGAGGTTGGAGTAGTGCCCGTCCTCGCCCCGCCCGGCGTACGCGTCGGCGAGCTTGAACACGTCGGCCGGGTTGCCGTCGTCGAGCCGGTCGATCGCGCGGGCCAACTCCTCCCAGCCCGACTCGGTGTAGAGCGAGGAGATCACCGCGTAGAAGACCCAGCCCGAGGTCGCCTCCCGCCCGGCGGCTCCGCGTACTGGGGAGACCTTCGCCTTGTCGATCGCCGAGGTCACCGCGCCCCGGGCGTCCGGGGCGATCGGGCAGCGGCCGGCGTTCGCCGCGCACCAGCGGTCGAAGTTGTCGAACGCCCGCTCGAAGCCCCGGGCCTGGCTCTCCGAACCGGCCACCAGCTGCTGCTGCGGGTCGACCGCGCCGTCGAGCACAAGCGCCCGGACCCGCTGCGGATAGAGCTGGGCGTAGGTCGCGCCGAGCAGGGTGCCGTAGGAGTAGCCGAGGTAGGTGAGCTTGTCGTCACCGACGGCGGCCCGGACCGCGTCCATGTCCCGGGCGGCCTGCTCGGTGCCGTAGAGCGGGAGCTGGTCGCCGTACCGGTCGCCGCAGTCCCGGCCGATCCGCCGGTTGAGCGCCTGGTAACCGTCGAACGACTGCTGGCTGCGCGGATCGGGGTCGTAGCCGAAGCTGGCGTCCAGGTCGGCGTCGGAGATGCACTTCACCGGGCTGGACCGGGACACCCCGCGCGGGTCGAAGCCGACGATGTCGAACCGGTCGGTGATCGTGGTGGGCAGCCCGCCGAACGACGGCCCGAACGACAGGTAGACGGCGGTGTCCACGCCGGACCCGCCCGGCCCGCCCGGGTTGATCACCAGGGAACCGATCCGATCCCGCTGCTTCGACGACCGGGCCCGCAGCAGCGCGATCTCGAAGGTCTCGCCGCTGCCCGGCCCGGCGGTCGCCCCCGTCCCGGTGCCCCAGTTGCGGGGCACCGCGATCCGGGCGCACTCGTAACGCATGCCCGGAGCGCCCCGGCCGACCAACTCGTCGGCCACCTCGGGGCAGGCCCGCCAGGTGGGGGCGTTGCCGGGTGTCGAGGCCGCCGAGTCCTCGGCACGCGGAGCGAACGCCGGCAGCGTGCATCCGGTGGCGAGCAGTGCGCCCGCGACCAACCCGGCCAGGGTGAGCCGGACCCGACGGATCCGGTGGGCAGTGCGGGTCACCAGCGAGCCTCCATGATCGTGTGGCAGCCAGGCTACGCCGGGGTGGTCGCCTCCGGCGGCACGGTGACCGCCGGATCACCCCGGAGCACCTGGTCGACGTCGAACCGCACCGGGCGGTCGAGCTGGTCGTACCGGCAGGAGCGGGGATCCCGGTCGGGCCGCCAGCGGACGAAGCGGGCGGTGTGCCGGAACCGGTCGCCCTCCATCGCGTCGTAGCCGACCTCCATCACCAGCTCGGGCCGCAGCGGCACCCAGTCGAGGTTCTTGCCGCCCGTCCAGCGGCTGACCCCGCCGGGGATGCGCTGGCCGCGCTCGTGGTCGCCGTGCACCCACGGGTGCTCGTCGCCGCCCTCCCGGTAGGGGGCCAGCTCGTCGAGCAGCTCCTGCCGGCGGGCCATGGTGAACGAGGCGCTCACCCCGACGTGGTGCAGCACCCCGGCGTCGTCGTAGAGGCCGAGCAGCAGCGAACCGACCACCGGCCCGGACTTGTGCCAGCGGAACCCGGCCACCACCACGTCGGCGGTACGGGCGTGCTTGACCTTGGTCATCAGCCGCTTGCCCGGCTGGTAGGTCAGGTCGGCCGGCTTGACGATCAGACCGTCCAGCCCGGCGCCCTCGAACACCTCGAACCAGCGCCGGGCGGTCTCGGCGTCGGTGGTGACCTGGGTGACGTGCACCGGCGGCCGGACCCCGGCCAGCGCCCGCACCAGGCGTTCCCGGCGGGCCGGGTAGGGCTGGTCGACGAGCAGCTCGTCGTCGAGGGCGAGCAGGTCGAAGGCGACGAAGTCGGCAGGGGTCGTCTCGGCGAGCATGGCGACCCGGGAGGCGGCCGGGTGGATCCGCTGGGCGAGCTGCTCGAAGTCGAGCCGGGGCTGACCGGCCGGCCCGTCGCGCCGGATCACGATCAACTCGCCGTCGACCGCGCACCGCTCGGGCAGCTGCGCCCGGACCTGCGCCACCACCTCGGGGAAGTAGCGGGTCATCGACTTGCCGCCCCGGCTGGCCAGCTCGACCTCGTCGCCGTCGCGGAACACGATGCAGCGGAAGCCGTCCCACTTGGGCTCGTATGTCAGGCCGGGGTCGGTGGGGAGGCGGGCCACGCTCTTGGCGAGCATCGGCTCGACCGGCGGGTTGATCGGCAGGTCCACGGCGACCAGTCAACCAGACGCCACCGACAGTGGTGAGGCGGATCACCGTCGGTGCCGGTCCGGCGTGTCCCGTCCGTACCCCCTCGTCCCTCGGCTGCGGACGGTGTCTGCGCAGCTCAGAGCTACCGTCGCCGGGTGGAGTGGCGGTGTGGTTGCTGCGGGCGCTGGCGGGTCAGCGTCGAGCTGGTCCGGGGCCGGCAACGGTACCGGCTGGTGCACCGCTACCCGGCCCGCTTCGGCGGCGGCAAGAACGTGCTCGGCGAGGCGGGCACGGTCGCCGAGCTGGTGGAGCTGCTCCGCCGGCACACCCCGCTCGACCTGGCCGACCTGCGCGAATCCGCCTGAACCCCGCCCACCCCGCCCCGGCGGGGCCGCGGGGGCGCCCGCACCGCCGGTGCGCGCGGATGCCGGGGCGGGGTGCCGCGACGGCGCGCGTCGCCGTCGGGACGACGACCGGAGGGTGGACCGGTCACGATCGCTGCGGCAGCCTCGTCGTGACCGGGACGGGTGCGGCGGGTGCCCGGCGGAACCACGGAGGCGGTATGCGGTTCGAGACGACGACCGAGATCGACGCGGACATCGACACGGTCTGGGCGGTGCAGACCGACGTCGAACGCTGGCCGGAGTGGACCGCCTCGGTCCGCAGCGCCCGCCGGGGTGAGGCCGGGCCGCTGGTGCTCGGCGCGACCGCCCGGCTGGAGCAGCCCCGGCTGCGTCCGACGTACTGGCGGGTCACCGAGTTCGACCCGCCCCGCTGCTTCGTCTGGGAGTCCACCACCCCCGGGGTACGCAGCCGGGGTGAGCACCGGATCGTGCCGTTGCCCGACGGTCGGGTCCGGGTGGAGTTGGTGCTGGTGCTGACCGGCCCGCTCGCCCGGCCGACCGGCTGGCTCGGTGGTCGGCTGGTGCGCCGCTACCTGCGGCTGGAGGCCGACGGGCTCCGCCGGCGCTGCGCGCCCGCCTGAGCCACCGGTCAACAGAGCTGACGGTGGGCGCGGCCGGCGGGCAGCACGTCCGGCCGATGCGGCGGTCGGCGGGGTCGCCGGTCGAGGCCGTCGGTCCTAGGCTGGGAGTGGACCCAGGGAGGTGGGATGTCCGAGTTGACGTACCCCGAGGTGGGGGCGACCCGACGCGGGCCGCTGCCGGCGGGCTACCACCACCTGCGGCACACCTTCCGGCTGCCGCCCGGCAGGTTCCTGGTCGCCGCCGAGGCCGTGTTGAGCTGGCGGCTGCACCGGGCAGCCGGGGTGCGGATACGCACCGACGCGCTGCGCGCCGCGCCCGGCGTGCGGGTCACCCCCGGGCTCGGGGTGGGTCCGCTGCGGGTGTGGGGGCCGTGCGAGGTGGTCTGGGTGGTCGAGAGCGACCGGGAGGCCGGCTTCGGCTACGGCACCCTGCCTGGCCATCCGGAACGCGGCGAGGAGGCGTTCCTGGTCCGCTGTGACGCCGAGGGCGGGGTCAGCTTCGAGGTGACCGCGTTCAGCCGGCCGGACCGCTGGTTCATGACCGCCGCCGGGCCCGCCGGTCGTGCCGTCCAGCACGGGTACGCCCGCTGGCTGGCCCACACCCTCCGTCGGCTCTGCCGGTAGGCGTCCACCCGATTCAGAAGCGGGCGAAGGAGCGGATCGGCATCCGGGGGCCGAACCGGGGCGCCCGGATGCCGGCGGCGGCCAGCAGCAGGCAGACCCGCCCCCGGTGCCCCCGGAACGGGGCGAGCAGGTCGAGCATCCTGGCGTCGTCGCCGCGCGCCTCACCGGCGAGCGCCCAGGCCACAGTGTTCGGCAGGTGGTAGTCGCCGACGCTCACCGCGTCCGGGTCGCCGTACCCGATCCGGACCACCTCGGCGGCGGTCCACGGGCCGATGCCGGGGATCGCGGTGAGCCGCCGGGTCGCCTCGGCGCTGTCGGCGCAGCGTTCCAGCCGGTCGGCCAGCGCGGCGGCCCGGCGTAGCGTGTCGGCCCGGCGCTGCTCCACCCCGAACCGGTGGAACACCCAGTACGGCGTCGCCGCCACGGTGGCCGCGTCGGGCGGTAGCAGCAGCGGCTGGAACGGCCCGGGGGCGGGCTCGGCGAAGTGCCGCACGGTCGCCGCGTACGCCCGGTACGCCTCCTTGCCGGTCACCTTCTGTTCGAAGACGGCCCGGAGCACCCGGGGGAAGAGCTGCCCGGTGGCGGGCATCCGCAGTCCCCGGTGCCGGGCGGCCAGCTCGGCCACCAGCGGATGCGCGGCAGCCAACTCGGCGAACCCGGTCAGGTCGGCGCCCGGCCCGTGGCCCTCGGCGATCAGGTCGCCGCCCTCGGGGCGCAGGGTGAGGGTGGCCGGTCCGGCGGGGGTGCGGGTGGCCCACCAGAAGGTGCCGGCGGCGATCCGCGCACACGGGTCGTACGGGCTGAAGGTGAGCGCCCGGACCGAGGCGCTGAGCCGGTAGTCGGCCGACGGTCGCAGCACCCGGCGTGCCGCCGGCTCGTCCCAGGTCACCCCGCCACTCTGCCATGCTTCCCGGCGGGATCCCCGCCCGGCCGGCGTGCGCCCTGCCCGGTCGGTCTGGGTGCCGCCCCGGAAGCGGCGACGGGCGCAGAACCCGGGTGGAAATGGACGACACCGCCGACGCTCTTACACGTCGGCGGTGTCTCCATCCCGGAGCGGACCGGCCGCCCGAGCGGCCGTGGGTGCGGGGTTGGGGGGACCTTCGGTACCGCGCCTGCTGGCGTGTGGCGCGGCACCGCCCTCGTCCGCTCCGGGGGTTGGTGGGGGAGGGTCCGGCGGGTGGTACCGCGACGCCGGCCCGGTGGGGGGCCGGCGTCGCGACCGGGACCGTACGACGCTGCCGGTACGTCGACGGTCCGCAACCGTGACGGTGGCCGGCCGCGCCCTCCCCGGCTGCGACCGGCCACCGTGTCCCGGCTGACGCTTGGATCAGTAGGTGTAGTCCCCGCCGCCGCTGCTCGAACCGCCCGAGTCACCGGCCGCCGGCGGGGCGACCGCCTTCGGGGTGCCGGTCGGCAGGCAGGTCAGGTTCTTCTTGCCGTTCGGGTCCACCACGAACCAGGTGCCACCGACGCCCTGGCCCTTCCACTGGCCGGCCTTCTTGTCGCCGATGTAGCGGTAGACAGGCCAACCACCGATGGTGATCTGGCGGGTGCCGTCCTGTCGGGTGACGGTGCCGACCTTGTCGTCGGAGACGCCCTGCAACTGCGGGTTGCCGTCGGTCAGCGCGGGCGGCCAGACCTGCGCGCACTTGTCGACGCAGTTCGACGACGGCGGGTCGTCGGAGTCCTTGTCGAAGCGGTAGAGGATGAATCCCTCCTGGTCCACCACCACGTTGCCCATCCGGGCGATCTTCTTGCCGACGAGCTGGTCGGTCAACTGGACGTTTGCCGGCGGCGGCGCCTGGTCGGCGGCGGGCGCGCCGGAGGCGCCTGGCGCACCGGGAGACGCCGAGGCCTCCGGCTCGACCGCCGCGGTGGGCTCGGCCGCGGCGACGGCGACCGGCTCGGCGGCGCTGGAGTTCGCTCCGTCGTAACCTGCGGGGGCGCAGGCCGTAAGTGCGACCACCGCGCTCGCGACGATGACGGTCGTCCGCTTGATCTTTGCCACGTGCCCTCCTCATTCTTGGCAGTTCACCGAGTAGTACGGAGCGTCCACTGTCAAGGTTGAACGATCGACAGTGGGGCATTTCACATATGGATCGTTGAACTGTTCCGGTCCGCCCTACGTGTGCGTCAGCAGAGGCACACTCCGAGCCGGAAAAGCCGAAACGGCGTCGGCCCGGACCCGGGCCGACGCCGTTTCGGCGGTTGTTGTCTCAGGGGACGACGGTGACCAGCGGGCTCGCCACCCCGCTGGCGTCCACCGACTGCACCTGCAACTTCACGATCTCACCCCGGGGCGCCGAGGTGGACGCCTCCAACTGGAGATCCTGCGGGTTGGCGGTGGTGCCGTAACCGGTCCCCGGCACCGACCAGGTCGAGATCACCTCGGTGGTGTCGTTCTTGCGGATCACCACCAGCCGGCAGGTGCGCGGGCCGGGCAGCCGGGTCAGGTTGAACCCGATCCAGGTGCCGTACTCCTTGCTGTCCAGCCACATGGTGGCCTTCACCCCGGTGCTGCCGTCGGTGGCGTCGAACTGGTCGCCCTCGATCTCGGTGCCGCCCACCGCCGGCCCCGACCGGGTCGGTTGCGGGCTCGCCGGCCCGTCCACCTGCGCGGTCCGGCTCGGCTCGGCGATCACCGGGCCGTCGCCGCCCGTACCGCCGAAGGTGGCCACCCCGATGCCGCTGAGCGCGCCGACCGCCACCACCGCGGCGGCCATCGACAGCACCTGCCGGAACCGCGCCTTGCGCCGGTGGGTCCGGACCGCGACCAGGGTACGGTCCAACAGCGCCGGATCCGTCGCGGTCTGCTCCATCGCCATCATCGTCTCGCCGTCGATGTCCGAGAGCAGCCCCACCACCGGGACCATCGTCTCCAACTCGGCGGCACAGGCCCAGCAGGTCGCGAGGTGCTCCTCGAACCGTTCGGTGTCCTGCACGTCCAGGACGCCGAGCGCGTACGCGGCGACATCCATGTGGTCGGCCCGGCTCATTCCGTCACCCCCCTCTCCTGTAGGGCTGTGCGCAGCGCGCGCAGCGCGTAGTAGACCCGCGACTTGGCGGTGCCCAGCGGCAGGCCCAGCTCCTCGGCCGCCTCCGGCACCGTCCGGCCGCGGAAGTACGTCGCCACCAGGATCTCCCGGTGCGACTGGCTCAACGTCCGCAGGGCGTCCGCCACCGTCATCGTGCGCAGCACCCGGTCGGTGCTGTCCGCCTCGGCGAACGCCGTCAGATCCCGGTCGTACGTCTCCGGCGGGCGGGCCTGCTCGCTGCGGTGCTCGTCGATGGCGATCCGCCGGGCCACCGTGACCAGCCAGGGCCGCAACGAGCCCTGACCCTGCACGCCCAGCCGGTGCGCGTTGCGCCAGGCCCGCAGCAGCGTCTCCTGGACGATGTCCTCGGCGCGCTGCCGGTCACCACCGGTCAACCGCATCACGAACATCAGCAGCGGACCGGCGTGCTCGGCGTAGAGCAGCCGGACCAGCTGGTCGGAGTGGCTCGCCTCCGGCGTCGCCGCCGGGGCCTGGTGCCGCCCGGGTGCCGATCGCGGAGTCACCGGGCCATTCTGGCGATCGGCGGGACCGGCGTCGACCCCTCGGCTTGACCTCGAGGCACGGGACTGCGGCTGGGCCCGGGCGAACATCCACCCTGGCCTGGCCAGTTCACCGTGCAAGCCGGCCGCGACCGCACTCATCCAGACCTCCTGCTGTCCACCGACATCAGCGGGCCCACGGGGAGGGCGCCGACCGGTGATACGGACGGCTCCTCGCTGCGGATCAACGGCGGACCGAAAAAATTCCGGGCGGGGGCGGAATCGAGTCCGTGGCGTCCGCGTCGGTGACCACCGCGGCACCGGCCGCGAACCGGTCCAACTCGTCGCCGGCCAGCACCCGACCCGGGAACCAGTCCCCGGCCGCGCGCCGGGTCAGCTCCGGCACCGGCGGCTCGACCCGCCCCGCCACCAGCACCAGATTGCCGTGCCGCCGCCCGCGCAGCACGGCCGCGTCGCCGACCAGGGCGGCCCGGGGCAGCACCGACCGGACCGTGGCCACCTGGGCGCGGGTGTGTCGCAACGGCGGACCGTCGGCCAGGTTGGCCAGGTACCAGCCGCCGGGGGCGAGCACCCGGGCCACCTGCCCGGCGTACTCCGCGCTGGTCAGGTGGGCCGGGGTACGCGCACCGGCGAAGACGTCGGCCACCACCACGTCGTACGACGCGTCGCGGCTGGACTCCAGGGTGGCCCGGGCGTCGGCGACCCGTACCTTCAGCCGGGGGTCGGCAGGCCAGGGCAGCTCCCGACGGACCAGCTCGACAAGTGCGCCGTCCACCTCGGCCACCCGCTGCGTCGACCCCGGCCGGGTGGCCTGGACGTACCGGGGCAGGGTCAGCGCGCCGCCGCCCAGGTGCAGCACCCTCAGCGCGGTGCCCGGCGGGGCGATCAGGTCCAGCGCCGCACCGAGTCGCCGGACGTACTCGAACTCCAGGTGCGTCGGTTCGGCCAGGTCCACGTGCGACTGCGGGGCGTCGTCGAGCAGCAGCGTCCACGAGCGCGGTCGGTCGGGATCCGGCACCAGCTCGGCCCTTCCCGTGTCGACCGGCACGACGATCCGGTCGTCGCCCCGACGGCGGCCCATCAGCGGCACCCCTTGTGACCGAGGCCCGTCCGGCACCCCGCACGATCGTGGCCCATCAGCGGCCTGCCCCGCTGCTCCGGGTGGCCATGGTCAGCGCCCGGTGCAGCAGCCGTGCGTCGCCCAGCAACCCGCGCAGCCGCCGTTCCAGCCCGGCGATCGGCACCAGGTTCTGCGGTGCGCGCGGGTCCTTGTACGGCGAGGAGGCGAACCGGGGCAGGGTGACCAGCGACAGGTCGGCCAACGCGATCGCGTCCTGCGGTGCGAGGTCGGGTGAGCACTCCAACCGGACGATGCCGGCCCACGGCGAACCCACCGTCACCGGCAGCCGTAGATACCACGACCAGCCACCCCAGGCGGTACCGAGCCGGAACACCGGGGACCGCTGCCCGGAGCCCAGCCCGGTGACCACGGCGGTGAGCCGGGCGTCGAGGTACTGGCTGTGCTGGGTCTTGATGTAACCCAGGGTGCGTGGCAACTGCCGGCGGGCGCGCAGCGGACCGTCCACCACCAGCAGGTCCCCGTCGGTGCGTACGGCGTCGGAGACGGCCACCTCCAAGGCGGTCAACGGGGCCTGCACGGCCGCCGGCAGCTTGCTCAGCTCCCCGGTCCCGCCGACCCGGTGCACCGGGTAGCGCACCTGCCCGCAGGTCACCTCCTGCGCCGACGGGCTGGCGGTGAACAGACCCCGCCCCACCCGGGCCCCGGCCAGCTCCGCCGCGCCGCGCTCCAGGTCACAGCGGACCACCCCGGCCGCGTACGAGGCGGCGATCCCCGGGTACGAGGCACCGTCCTCCTCGGCCGTCCACACGCTGGCGTCGATCCGACGTACCCCGTCGACGAGCAGCACCACGGCCGGGGCGGCCACCCCGAGACGGGGGCCGATCGCCCGCCAGTCCACCGCCGGTAGCTCCACGTCGGCGTCGACCTGGGCGCTGCTCGGCGTGGCCGGTCCGCCCGGGGTCGCCTCGAAAGACGCCCCGTAGGACGGATCCCAGGCGTCCACGAAGAGCTGCGGCCCGGTCACGTCACCGCCCCCCGCCCCGGCTTCGCGACTGCGGGGCTCCGCTGCGCTGCGCTCCTCGCGCTCACGGGTCTGACCTTTCGTTCGCGACTGCGGGGCTCCGCTGCGCTGCGCTCCTCGCGCTCACCGGCCGGTCCGTTCGACGTGGGCGGTGCGGGCGTCCTTGCGGACCTCGAAACGCACCGGGATCCGCTCGGCCAGCGCCGGCACGTGGGTGACCACGCCGACCATCCGGTCACCCCGGGCCGCCAGGCTCTCCAGGGTCGCGGCGACGATGTCCAGGGTGGCCGCGTCGAGGGTGCCGAACCCCTCGTCCAGCACGATCGACTCCAGGCTGGCCGCCGTGGTGGACATCCCGGCGAGCTGCTCGGACAGCGCCAACGCCAGGGCCAGCGACGCCTGGAACGTCTCCCCGCCGGAGAGCGTCCGTACCCCCCGGCGCAGCCCCGCGTCGTGGTGGTCGACCACGAAGAACTCGCCCTTGTCGTGGACCAGGTCGTACTGCCCCTGGGACAGCTCCCGCAGGATCCGGGAGGCCCCGTCGACCAGCAGGTCCAGCGCCTCGGCCAACAGCCAACGCTCGAAGTTGTTGGCCCGCAGGTGCCCGGCCAGCGCCCGCGCCGTGCGCGCCTGCCGCTCGTGCTCGGCACGTTGTTCCCGCAGCTGGAGGGCTTGCGCCCGGCGCTCGGTGATCCGCCGCAGGTCGGCCTCGGCCCGCTCGGTGGCCACCGCCACCGCCTGCGCCGGGTCGTCGGCGGGGCGCAACCCGGCGGCGGTGAGCAGGCCGTCGATCCGTTCCTCGACCGCCTCGGCGGCCGACTGAGCCTCGCTCACCGAGGCCACCAGCCCGTCCCGGTCGACCCGTCGCTTTCTGGCCTGCGCGCCGGCCCAGTCGACCAGGGTCGCCCAGGCGGCGGCCACGTCGTCCCGGTCGGCGGCCGGTGGACCGAACCGGGCCAGGCCGTCCCGGGTGCCGTCGAAGTCCCGCCAGGCGGCCCGTAGCCGCTCCTCGGCGGTGTCGGCAGCCCCCCGGGCCCGCCGGGCGGCGTCCCGGCCGGTCCGTACCCCCGCCGCCGCCTCGTCCAGCGCCTGCCGCAGCCGGGCGTGCTCGGCGAGCTGGTCGCGCAGCGCCGCCGGGGTGGCCGCCCCGGCGAGCTGCCCGGCCAACTCGGTCAACCGGCCGTGCAGTTGGTCGTGCTGGGCCCGCAGCCGGACCAGCGTCCGGTCCCGCTCCCGGGCCGCCGCGTCCCGCTCCTCGACAAGCGCCTGCGCGGCCTTGCTGGCCGCCCGCGCCGCCTTGCCGGCGGCGGTCGCCGCGGCCACCGCCGAGCCGGCCGGCATCGCCGGCACCCGGGGCACCGACTGCGCGCAGACCGGGCAGGTCGCGCCGTCGACCAGGTGCGCCCGCAACGCGACCGCCTGGTCGGTGGCCTTGGCCTCCTCGTGCGCCCGGAACGCCGCCTCCAGCTCGGCCTCGGCCCGCGCCGCGGCCTCCCGGGCGACGTCGAGCGCCGCGACCGCCGCGTCGTGCGCGGCCCGCGCCGCGTCCAGCGCCGTCCGGACGGTGTCCGCCTCGCCTGTCAACCGCTCCGCGTCGGCGTACGCCCGCAGCAGCAGCCGCAGGGCGCTCTCGTCGCCTGCGCCGGCCAACTCGCCGCGCAGCTTCTCCTCCCGCTCCTCGGCCAGCGCCACCGTGCGGGCCGCCCCGTCGACCGCCTCCCGTGCGGTGCTCACCGCGCGGGCCACCTCGGCCACCCCGGCCGGGGCGCGCACCCCGGCCAGCCCGGCCAGATCGGCGTCGAGCGCGGCCAGCGCCGCGGTGGCCTCGCGCGCCGCCGCCCGTGCCCGCTCCCGCTCCGGTACGGCCACCGCGACCGCCCCGGACAGCTCACGGATCCGCTCGACCTGGGCGGTGGCGTTGGCAAACGTCTCGTCGTCGACGTCGGTCAGCCCGCCGAGCACCCGGGCGACCGCCTCCAACTTCGCCTCGGCCTGCCCTGCGCGTTCGGTGGCCCGCTTCTGCACGTTCTCGTAGACGCCGAGGCCGAGCAGGTTGACCAGGATCTGCTGCCGGGTGGCCGGCTTGGCGTGCAGGAAGTCGGCGAACTGCCCCTGCGGCAGCACCACGCAGGAGGTGAACTGCTCGTACGGCAGCCCGACCGCGTCCAGCACGGCCTGTTCCATCTCGGCCGGGGTGCCCGCCACCACCTCGCCCAGATCCTCCGGGCTGAGCCCGGTGTCGAGCTTGGTGATGTCGAACCCGGGCGGCATCAGCTGCAACCCGGCGTTGGCGGTCTTGACGGTGCCCCGGCCGTCCCGGCGGACCACCCGGGTCGCCACATAGCGGTCGCCGGCCGACTCGAAGACCAACCGGACCCGGGCCTCCACCGCCGACGGGGCGAGCGCGTTGGCCAACCCCCGGGCGCCACCCCAGCGCGGCACCGAGCCGTAGAGGACGAAGCAGATCGCGTCCAGCACCGTCGACTTGCCCGAACCGGTCGGCCCGACCAGGGCGAAGAAGTCCGCGTCGGTGAAGTCGACAGTGGTCTCGTCGCGGAAGACGGTGAAACCGGCCAGGTCCAGCCGCATCGGTCGCATCAGCGGTCCACCTCCTCCAGCAGCTCGTCGAAGAGGTCCCGGACCCCGTCGTCGTCGTGGCCCCGGCTGCCCAGGTAGTCGGCGAACAGCTCGCGGGGGGAGCGGCCGGCCCGCTGGGCGACCCGGGTGCCGCTGCCCGGCGTGGGCAACAGCTCCGGGTCGATCCGGATCTCCAACGCGCGGGGGAACAGCTCCTGCACCTCCTCACGCAGGCCGGCCCGGGGCTGCTCGCGGACGAACACCCGCAGCCAGCCCTCCGGCGGGGACGCCTCGGCGAGCTGGGCGAGGGTGCCGCGTACCGTGCGCAGCGGCACCGCCGCCGCCACCGGCACCTCCCGGATCCGGGCGGCGGAGTGCGCGCCCACCTCGACCAGCGTCACCGAGCAGACGTTCTCCTGCTCACCGAAGTCGACAGCGAGCGGGCTGCCGCTGTAGCGGACCGGGCACGGCCCGATCACCCGCTGCGACCGGTGCAGGTGCCCCAGGGCCACGTAGTGCGCGGTTCCCGGGAAGACCGACGCCGGCACCGCGTAGCCGAGCACGGTGTGCGCGTCCCGCTCGCCGCCACCGGTGGTCGCCCCGACCACTGTGAGGTGGGCGGTGACCAGGTGCACCCGGTCCGGCTCGCCGAAGCCCTCGGTCAGCTTCGCCAGCACCCGGCCGAGGTGGTCGGCGTACGTCTGGGTGGCCTCGGCGGCGGTCAGGTCGTACATCTCCACCGCGCGGACGGCGTACCGCTGGGAGAGGAAGGGCAGCGCGGCGAGCTGCCAGCGCTCGCCGTCGGCGGTGACGCCGTCGATGACGTGCTCGGCGGGATTTTCCCGGACCCCGCCGCGCAGGGTGATGCCGGCCGCCTCCGCCCAGGGGCGCAGCGCGTCGAGGGCCTGGCCGTTGTCGTGGTTGCCGCCGATCGCCACCACGTCGGCCCCGGTCCGGCGCAGCGCGGTCAACGCCCGGGTGACCAGCCGGGTCGCCTCCGGGCCGGGTGCGGCCGTGTCGTACAGGTCACCGGCGACGATGACCAGGTCGGGGCGCTCGTCGTTAGCGATCTCGATCACCCCGGCCAGTACCTGCTTGTGCTCCTCGGCCCGGGACTGTCCCTTGAGCACCTTGCCGACGTGCCAGTCGGAGGTGTGCAGGATCTTCATGGCTGCAGCCCCCTAGAACGGGATGTCGTCGTCGGCACCGCCCGAGCCGACCACGGCGAACGGGTCGATCGAGCCGGTGATCGAACGCAGCGTCTCCGACGGGGCCCGGCCGGCTTCGGAGACCCGGGTCGCCCAGGCCGGGAAGGGGAACTCCAGGCAGAGCGGGACCGGGATGTCCGGCTGGTTGACGAACATCGTGCCCGGCTTGGCCAGCAGGGCGCGTTGCCGCTGGGCCGGCGGGAGGAAGCCGTACTCCGGGCGGGACGCCTCGGCCGGGTCGAGCCGGCCCACCACCCGGATCGCCGAGTTGGTGACGATCCGCCGCTCCACCTCGCTCGCCGTCTGCTGCGCGCCGACCAGGATCACCCCGAGCGAGCGGCCCCGCTCGGCGATGTCGAGCAGCACCTCCTTGATCGGGGAGGAGCCCTCGCGCGGGGCGTACTTGTTCAGCTCGTCGAGGACGACGAAGAGCAGCGGCTTGGCGGTGCCGGCCTTCTCCTTGCGCTCGAACTCGCCGCGCAGCGTCACGCCGACCACGAAGCGCTGCGCGCGGTCCGGGAGGTTGTGCAGGTCGACCACGGTGACCTGGGCGCTCTCGGCGGTGTTGATCGCGTGCGGGCGGCGGGTGGCCAGGTCGCCCCGGATCAGCCGGCCCAGGTCCTTCTTGCTGCCGATCAGCCGGCGGGCGAAGGCGTTGACGGTGCCCAGGCCGACCGCGCTGCCCGCCCAGTCGCCGCGGGTCTCGTCGTCGTTGAGCTGCTCGACGACGTGGTCGACCAGGTCGGCGTAGGAGCCGAGCCGCACCCCGTCGACGCTGACCCCGCCGTCGGCGGGCTGGGCGTAGCGGGCCAGGTGGGCGGTGACCGAGTGGACCACCATCGTGTACTGCTGGCGTTCGTCGTCGGCGTCGGCGAAGACGTACGGCAGGAGCCGGTCGGCGCAGAACTCGCTGAGCGTCCAGTAGAAGGCGTCCACACCGGTGAGCCGGCTGCTCACGTCCGGGGTGCCGGCGGCGTCACCGACCCGGGGCGGGGCGTACACCCGCACGTCGGGGAAGGCGCCGGCGGCCAGCCCCAACTTGGCGTACGCGGCCCGGGTGGGATCGTCGAGGCGGGCGTTGGGGTGGTCGAGGAAGAGCAGGTCCTCGCCCTTGACGTTGAAGATCAGCGCCTTGGCGTTGACCGCGTCGCCGCCCAGCACCCCGGAGCGGAAGACCGAGTAGAGCAGGAAGGTGGCGAAGCTGGTCTTGGTGGCCACCCCGGAGATGCCGGAGATGGAGACGTGCGCCCCCCGGCTGCCGTCGAGGAAGTCGGCGTTGAGGTAGACGGGGACACCGTCGCGGCCCATCCCCATCGGGATCCGCCGCTCCATCCGGTCGAAGTGCAGGGCGCGGGCCCGGGCGTCGCCCTCGGCCCGGTAAACCGTCGCGCCCGGCGCGGGCGGCACGTACAGCTCGGGGTCGACCCGGGTGGTGGTGATCTCGGCGGCCTCCTGCACCTGGGCGGGGAGGGTGCCGTCGGCGATGGCGAAGACGTCCGACTCGAACTGGGCGCCCTCGTGCCGGGCCCGGACCTGGGTGACCACCCCGGCGATGGTGACCGGTTCCCGGTCGGGCAGCTCACGGCGGGTGACCACCACGTCGTCGAGCTGGAGGTAGCTGCCCGGCGAGACGGCCGTCCAGAACTGCAACGGGGTGGCGTCGGCGGTGCCGAGCACCCGGCCGACGGGCTCGCCGGGGCTGTCGATCCGGCCGTCGATCCGGTCGTCGGTCATCCGCGGGCTCCGGTCAGCTGGTCGTCTCGGTCAGGGCACACGCCTGCATCCTGCCCGAGGAGTGCGACAGGTTGCCACGCGACGCGGCGTACGCCACCGGCGGGCGGCCGGTCGGGGGCCCGCCCGCCGGCGCCCCGGCCCCCGATCCGGTGACCCCCAGGGGCCGGGGCGTCACCGTCGGTCGAGAAGTTGGCCGCGGGTGACGTCGTTTCGGCAGGTGGCGGGGGGTGACGGAAATACCCCGAAAAAATCTCGGGCCAAGGCGTGACAGAAGAGGGCCGGTTGGGCTGAGAATAGCCACAGCCGATATCGAGGATCTTCTTTCCTTCGATGCCGGTCGTCACGTCCGTAACCTGCGGACATGTGGCTGGCCCACGGTCCACCACCGTCGGGTCACCGTCAGTCGGCACCCCCCCGACTGTCCCTGTGGAGGCAGAACCCCGATGCGCCGAACCCCCCTGATGAGCGGCCTCGCCACGGCCGCCCTGCTGGCCACCGTCGTCACGGTGCCCACCGCGGCCACCGCCGCTCCCGCCGGCTCCGCCGACCCGTTCGCCCGCGCCGTCGCCCAGCTCAAGGCCCACCCCGGAGCCGGACTCGCCGCCGACGGGCAGACGTTCACCCCGCGCAACGTGGTGACCGACGCCGACGGCACCCGGCACGTGCGGCTCAACCGCTACTCCGACGGCCTGCCCGTCCTCGGCGGCGACCTGGTCGTCCACCTCGGCAAGGGCGACTCGTGGCGGGGTGCGACCCACCGCCTCGCGGGTGCCCCGCAGCGCGCTCCGAAGGCCAAGGTCAGCCAGGCCGCCGCCGGCCGGATCGCGTCCGCCGTCTCGACCGCCGGCGGTCGCTCCGTCGCCGGTACCCAGCTCGTCTTCGACGCCGGCGACACCGCGACCACCCTCGCCTACGAGGTGGTGGTGGGCGGCACGCACGCCGACGGCACCCCGAGCGAGCTGCACGTCCTGGTGGACGCCACCACGGGCGCGGTCCGCGACTCGTGGGAGGGGGTGCAGCGCGAGGGCACCGGCAACACCTACCACTCGGGTACGGTCTCGGTCGGCAGCAACCTCTCCGGCAGCACCTACCAGCTCGCCGACCCGGCCCGGGGCAACCACCGCACCTACGACCTCAACGGCGGCACCAGCGGCACCGGCACCCTGGTCACCAGCACCAACAACGTGTTCGGCAACGGCACCCTGACCAACCGGCAGACCGCCGCCGCCGACGCCGCCTTCGGCGCGCAGAAGACCTGGGACTACTACAAGAGCGCGCACGGTCGCAACGGCATCCGCAACGACGGCGTCGGCGCGTACAGCCGGGTGCACTACAGCAGCAACTACGCCAACGCGTTCTGGCAGGACTCCTGCTTCTGCATGACCTACGGCGACGGCGGGTCCGGCTGGTACCCGCTGACCTCGCTCGACGTGGCCGGGCACGAGATGACCCACGGTGTCACCAGCAACACCGCCGGGCTGCGCTACAGCGGCGAGTCCGGCGGCCTCAACGAGGCGACCAGCGACATCTTCGGCACCCTGGTCGAGTTCTCCGCCGGCAGCGCCAAGGACCCGGGTGACTACCTGATCGGGGAGAAGCTGCGCAGCAGCGGCGTGCCGCTGCGCTACATGGACAAGCCCTCCAAGGACGGCAGTTCGGCGGACTGCTGGAGCAGCTCCGTCGGCCGGCTGGACGTGCACTACTCCTCGGGCGTGGCGAACCACTTCTTCTACCTGCTCGCCGTGGGCAGCGGCACCTCGTCGTACGGCACCAGCACGACCTGCAACGGCAGCACCGTCGCCGGCATCGGCAACACCAAGGCCGGGGCGATCTGGTACCGGGCGCTGACCCGCTACATGACCACCACCACCAACTACAAGGGCGCCCGTACCGCGACCCTGTCGGCCGCGACCGACCTGTACGGCGCCACGAGCACCGAGTACAAGACGGTCGCCGCCGCCTGGGCGGCCGTGAGCGTCAGCTGATCCCGGGCCGGCGGGGGGCCGGGCACGTCGCGGGCATAGCGCAGCATGAGTACGCCGTCCGCGGCGGCCAGCGCGTGTCGCAGCGGCAGCGAGCGGGGTGGGCTGTCCGGACCGGCGGTGATCCGCCCCGGACCGGCCCCGGCCAGCAGCGGGGCGACGGTCAGGCAGAGTTCGTCGACGAGATCGGCCGTGGTGAGCGCGCCGAACAGCTGTGGACCGCCCTCACAGAGCAGCTGGCCCAACCCCCGTCGGCGCAGCGCGGCCAGGCCGGCGGCGAGGTCGACGGCGTCCCGGCCGACCCGGACCAGGTCGACGACGTCGGCGAGCCCCGGGGGCGCCACCGCCGTCTCGGTGGTCAACACCACCGGGCGTGCCGGGGCGTCGGCGAAGGCGGCCTGGGCGGGGTCGAGCCGCAGCGACCCGGAGACGACCGCCAGTGTCGGGTACTCGGCCAGCCCGTGTGCGCGTCGCCAGGCCCGGCGGGGCGCGTCCAGCCGGACCGCCCGGTAGCCCTCGTGCCGTAGCGTGCCGGCGGCCACCAGCAGCCCGTCGCACTGCATCCGGAGCAGGCCGAAGACCCGCTTGTCCGGCTCACCGGAGAGGCCGGCGGAGTAACCGTCCACGGTGACCGCGCCGTCGGCGCTGGCGACGAAGTTCACCCGCAACCGGGGGGTGTCGGCGCGGGCGTAGAGCGCGGTCAGGTCGGCGTCGTCCAGCTGTCCGGTGGCTGGCGTGGGCCAGACCCGCCAGATCGGCATCCCGGCGCTCATTCGCCGGCCGGACCGGTGACCGGCGGGGTGGGCGCGGGGGTACGGTGCTGACAGTCGCACCACTTCCGGCCCGGGCAGTCGTCGTGCCGCCGCTGCCGGCACGCTCGGCAGATCATGCCGGCAGCCTATGCGGTGGGTGGAGTGGTCGGCGTGCCGCGTCGGATCTTCCCGCTGAAGGTGGCCCGCACCGGGTCCGGCGGCGGCCGCGACCATCATGCTGCGCCGTTTCGGCTGGCCCCCGCCAGCCCGGGCACCGCGTCCCGGTCATCATATCGAGTGAGATAAACGCGATAGCTGGTAACGATCTGGGAACGCTCCCAACTGTCTATTGACACCCCCGACACCTCCCGGCAATCTCATGGGAGCGTTCCCAAGGGCGTGGTGCGGATCACCCGAGACCACCTCCGACCGACCGGCGGCCGACGTCGGGCCGGCCCGGGACGCGCTACGGCACCCCCCACCACACCCACCCAGCCTCACCATCGAAAAGGGGTCAGGATGAGCGTCACCACGCGGCGTAACCGCTTCGCGGTCGCCGCCCTGGCCGCGGTAACCGCCATCGGCGGACTCGCGGCCTGCGGCAAGGACGACGACGCCAAGGAGTCCGGCGGCAAGCCCAGCAAGCTGGTCGTGGACACCTTCGGCGAGTTCGGATATGACGAGATCGTCAAGCAGTACGAGAAGGACACCGGCATCAAGGTTGAGCTGCGCAAGACCGCGCAGCTCAACGAGTACCGGCCGAAGGTGGTCCGGGCGCTGGCCACCGGCAAGGGTGCGGCGGACGTGACCGCGCTCGAAGAGGGCATCCTCAACGAGTTCAAGACGAACCCGGCCAACTGGGCCGACCTGGCGCCGCTGATCGCCGACCACAGCAAGGAATACCTGCCGTGGAAGTGGGAGCTGGGCAAGGCGGCGGACGGCCGGCTGATCGGCCTGCCCACCGACGTCGGCAGCCTGGCGGTCTGCTACCGCAAGGACCTGTTCGCCGCGGCCAAGCTGCCGACCGAGCGGGACCAGGTGGCGGCGCTCTGGCCGGACTGGAACGCCTTCATCGAGACCGGCAAGAAGTACCGGGCCGCCACCAACAAGGGCCTGATCGACTCGGTCACCACCGCGGCCAGCGCGGTCATGGTCCAGCAGGGCGGTGACCTGTTCTACGACAAGGAGGACAACGTCGTCGCCGACAAGAGCGCGGCGGTGAAGACCGCGTGGGACACCGCTGTCGCGATGTCCGACGCGAAGATCTCCTCGAAGAGCGCCACCTGGTCGCCCGAGTGGTCCGCCGGCTTCAAGCAGGGCACCTTCGCGGCCACCTTCTGCCCGTCGTGGATGCTCGGTATCGTCGCCGACAACTCCGGGCCGGAGAACAAGGGCAAGTGGGACGTCGCGCCGGTTCCCGGCGGCGCGGGCAACTGGGGCGGCTCCTGGCTCGCCGTGCCGACCCAGAGCAAGTTCCCCAAGGAGGCGGCGAAGCTCGCCGAGTACCTGACCAACGCGAAGAGCCAGGTCGAGGCGTTCAAGCTCAAGGGCCCGCTGCCGACCAACCTCGAGGCGCTGAAGAACCCGGACTTCACCGGCTACACCAACGAGTACTTCAGCGGCGCGCCGACCGGCAAGATCTTCGGCGAGAGCGTCGAGAAGATCCAGCCGCTGCACCTCGGCCCGAAGCACCAGGCGATCAAGGAGAACGCGTTCGAGCCGGCGCTGCGCTCGTACGAGAACGGGCAGTCCCCCAAGGACAAGGCCTGGGAGCAGTTCCAAAAGGACGCCAAGACCCAGGGCGCCTTCTGATCACTGCACCACCACCGGCGGTGGCGTCCGGGCATGTCCCGGGCGCCACCAACGGCGTCCCGTTGCACGTACCGCCCGCCGCACCGGCCCCGCCGGAGCCGGGAAAGGACCCCGCATGAGCCTCTCGGCCACGACGGCACCGCCGTCGCCCAGCGCACCACCTCCCACACCTCCCCGGCGGCGCAGCCGGGCGATCACCCTGAACCGCCTCGACCTCAAGCTCTCGCCCTACCTCTACATCGCCCCGTTCTTCGTGATCTTCGGCATCTTCGGGTTCTACCCGATGCTGCGCACCGCGTGGATGTCGCTGCACGACTGGAACCTCATCGGCGACCACACCTTCATCGGGTTCGACAACTACACCCGGCTGTTCGGCGACGAGTACTTCTGGAACGCCACGATCAACACGTTCGGCATCTTCTTCCTGTCGACGATTCCGCAGCTGCTCCTGGCGCTCTTCCTGGCCACCATGCTCAACCGCACCTTCCTGCGGGCCCGGACGCTGTTCCGGATGGCCATCTTCATGCCCAACGTGGTCTCCGTGGCCGCCGTGGCGATCGTCTTCGGCATGCTCTTCCAGCGCGACTTCGGCCTGATCAACTGGATGCTCAGCCTGGTCGGGGTCGACGCGGTCGACTGGGACGCCCAGAAGTGGAGCTCCTGGACGGCCATCGCCTCGATGGTGAACTGGCGGTGGACCGGCTACAACACGCTGATCCTGCTGGCCGGCATGCAGGCCATCCCGAAGGACCTCTACGAGGCAGCCGCGATCGACGGCGCCAACCAGTGGAAGCAGTTCTGGAAGATCACCCTGCCGATGCTGACCCCGACCTTCGTCTTCGTGGTCACCCTCTCCACCATCGGTGGGCTCCAGCTCTTCACCGAGCCGCTGGTCTTCGCCAACGGCAACATCATCGGTGGCGACCAGCGCGAGTTCCAGACCCTGGCGATGTACATGTACGAGCTCGGCATCGAGAACCTCAGCACCGCCGGCTACGGCGCCGCGGTGGCCTGGGCGATGTTCGTCATGATCGCCCTGGTCTCGCTGGTGAACTTCCTGCTCGTCCGCCGTTCGGTGAAGTGAGGACCGCGCCGTGAACCAGGCATCCCAGCGCCTCTGGCGCACCAGCCCGCTGCTCTACATCGCGCTCGTCGTCGCGGTGCTCTTCTCGGTCTACCCCTTCTACTACATGGTGGTCATCGCCACCCGCAGCCTCGACCAGATCAACGACGTGCCGCCGCCGTTCACCCCGGCCGGCGAGTTCGGCGCGAACTTCGGGCGGGTGCTCGACAATCCGGCGGCGAACTTCCTCACCGGCCTGCTCAATTCGGTGATCGTCTCCGCGGTGGTCACCGTCTCGGTGGTGATCACCGGGTCACTGGCCGGGTTCGCCTTCGCCAAGCTGCGGTTCCGGGGCCGCAACGCCCTGCTGCTGACGATCATCGTGACCATGATGATCCCGACCCAGCTCGGCCTGATCCCGCTCTGGGGCATGATCCAGGACTTCGGCTGGTACGACACCCTCCTCGCGGTGACCGTGCCCTTCCTGGTCAGTGCCTTCGGCGTGTTCATGATGCGGCAGTACGCCATCCAGGCCATCTCCGACGAGCTGATCGAGGCCGGCCGGGTCGACGGCGCCAGCACCTTCCGGATCTTCTGGAACATCGTGCTGCCGGCGCTGCGCCCCGCCGCCGCCGTGCTCGGCCTGCTCACCTTCATGGAGACCTGGAACTCCTACCTGTGGCCGTACGCCGTGCTCACCCCCGAGAACCCGACCCTGCAGGTGTCGCTGGCGTTCCTGTCCTACGCCTACTACACCGACTACTCGCAGGTGTTCGCCGCGACCGCCGTCGGCACCGTGCCGTTGGTGATCGTGTTCATCCTGTTCGGCCGCCAGATCATCGGCGGCATCATGGAAGGCGCCGTCAAGTCGTGAGCAACCCGACCCACCCGCCCGCTGTCGGCGTACTCGACCAGGGGCCGGAACTGACCTTCCCGCCCGGCTTCCTGTGGGGCGCGGCGACCGCCGCGTACCAGATCGAGGGGGCCGCCGCCGAGGGTGGCCGGACCCCGTCGATCTGGGACACGTTCAGTCACACCGAGGGGCGGGTGGTCGCCGGGCACACCGGCGACGTGGCCTGCGACCACTACCACCGGATGCCCGACGACGTGCGGCTGATGGCCGAGCTGGGCCTGAAGTCGTACCGGTTCTCGGTCTCCTGGCCCCGGGTGCAGCCCGGTGGTTCCGGTGCGGCCAACCAGGAGGGCCTGGACTTCTACCGGCGACTCGTCGACGAGCTGCTGGCCAACGGCATCGAGCCGTGGCTCACCCTCTACCACTGGGACCTTCCCCAGCCGCTTGAGGACGCCGGCGGCTGGCCGGCCCGGGACACCGCCGCCCGGTTCGCCGACTACGCGTCGCTGCTCGCGGACGCCGTCGGTGACCGGGTGAAGTACTGGACCACGCTCAACGAGCCGTGGTGCTCGGCCTTCCTCGGGTACGGCTCCGGGGCGCACGCCCCCGGCCGCTCCGACGGGGCGGACTCGGTCCGGGCCGGGCACCACCTCATGCTCGGGCACGGGCTCGCCGTGCAGGCCCTGCGGGCGAAGCTGCCGCAGGCCCAGCTCGGCGTGACGGTCAACCTCTACCCGGTCACCCCGGCCAGCGACGCGCCCGCCGACGTCGACGCCGCCCGCCGGATCGACGGGCTGGCCAACCGGTTCTTCCTCGACCCGCTGCTGCGCGGGTCGTACCCGGCGGACCTGACCGCCGACCTGAGCGGGCTGACCGACTTCGGGCACGTCCGCGACGGCGACCTGGAGATCATCTCCACCCCGCTGGACCTGGTCGGCGTCAACTACTACAGCCGGCACGTGGTGGCCGCGCCGGTGCCCGGCGAGGAGCCGGAGAAGTACTGGCGGGCGCCGTCCTGCTGGCCGGGCAGCGAGGACGTCCGGTTCGTCACCCGGGGCGTCCCGGTCACCGACATGGACTGGGAGATCGACGCCCCGGGCCTGGTGGAGACGCTGCGCCGGGTGCACGAGGAGTACACCGACCTGCCGCTCTACGTGACCGAGAACGGCTCGGCCTTCGTCGACACGGTGCAGGACGGTCGGGTCGACGACGTCGACCGGTTGGCGTACTTCGACGCCCACCTGCGGGCCTCGCACGAGGCGATCGCGGCGGGAGTGCCCCTGCGGGGCTACTTCGCCTGGTCGCTGATGGATAATTTCGAGTGGGCCTGGGGCTACACCAAGCGCTTCGGGATGGTCTGGATCGACTACGAGACCCAGGCCCGGATTCCCAAGTCCAGCGCCAGGTGGTACGCCGAGGTGATCCGACGCAACGGTCTGGCCGCACAATAGGCAGAGGCCAGCCAGCATTCCGGACGGCCCCGCCGCGCCGCCCACCCCCGGGGGCGGCCGGCGGGGACCGTCCGACGTCGGAGGAGCAGACGATGACAACGCAACGCACCCGGTCACTCGGGCGCCCGACCCTCGACGCGGTCGCCGCCCGCGCGGGTGTCGGGCGGGGCACGGTCTCCCGGGTGGTCAACGGCTCACCCCAGGTCAGTCCGGAGGCGCGGGCCGCCGTCCAGCAGGCCATCGCCGAGCTGGGGTACGTCCCGAACCGGGCGGCCCGGGCCCTGGTCACCCAGCGGACCGACTCGGTGGCCCTGGTGGTCTCCGAGTCGGGGGAGCGGGTCTTCACCGAGCCGTTCTTCGCCGGCATCGTCCGGGGCGTCAGCTCCGGCCTGCTGGAGACGCCGCTGCAACTCTGGCTCGCCATGGTGCAGTCCCCGATCGAACGGGAACGGGTCGAGAACCACCTGACCAACCAGCACGTCGACGGGGTCCTGCTGCTGTCGCTGCACGACTCCGACCCGCTGCCCACCCTGCTGGAGGAGCGCGACCTGCCCACCGTGCTCGGCGGCCGACCGGCCCGGATGCTGCGCCACGGCGCCCGGCCGTCCTGGTTCGTCGACGTCGACAACGTCGGCGGTGCCCGCAACGCGGTGCAGCACCTGGCGCGGCGGGGCCGCCGGCGGATCGCCACCATCGCCGGCCCACAGGACATGGGCGCCGGCCTGGCCCGGCTGGTCGGCTACCGGGAGGCCGTGGAGGCCACCATCGGTGGGCTCGACCCCCGCATGATCGCGTACGGGGACTTCAGCGAGGGCAGCGGCGCGGCCTGCATGAAACGGCTGCTGGAGGCCTGCCCCGAGTTGGACGCCGTCTTCGTCGCCTCCGACCTGATGGCCTTCGGTGCGCTGCGCACGCTGCGCGAGGCGGGCCGTCGGGTGCCCGAGGACGTCGCGATCATCGGCTTCGACGACTCCCCGGTCGCCCAGCAGGCCGATCCGCCGCTGACCACTGTCTTCCAGCCGGTGGAGGAGATGGGTCGGCAGATGGCCCGCCTGCTGGTGGCCCGGATCCGGGGCGAGGACGTGCCCACCCCGCAGCTGCTGCTGGACACCGAGCTCATCCAGCGTGCCTCCACCTGAAGCGCTTCGACAGCGCCGGTGCCGTCACCGGGTCGCGCCGGGTCGGCGGGTCAGGACCAGCGGCGCAGTTCCCGCTTGGCCAGGGACGACCGGTGCACCTCGTCGGGGCCGTCGGCGAGCCGTAGGGTGCGGGCCTGGGCCCAGAGCCCGGCGAGCGGGGTGTCCTGGCTGACGCCGGCGCCGCCGTACCCCTGGATCGCCTTGTCGATCACCCACTCGGCCATCGCCGGCGTGGCGATCTTGATGGCCTGGATCTCGGTGTGCGCGCCGCGGTTGCCGACCGTGTCCATCAGCCAGGCGGTCTTGAGCACCAGCAGCCGGGCCTGCTCGATGCGCACCCGGGACTCGGCGATCCACTCCCGGACCACACCCTGCTCGGCCAGCGGCCGGCCGAACGCGATCCGCTGGTTGGCCCGCCGGCAGAGCAGTTCCAGGGCCCGCTCGGCCATCCCGACCAGGCGCATGCAGTGGTGGATCCGGCCCGGCCCGAGCCGGGCCTGGGCGATGGCGAACCCGGCCCCCTCGTCGCCGATCAGGTTCTCCGCCGGCACCCGGACGTCGGTGAAGTCGATCTCGGCGTGCCCGCCGTGCGGGGCGTCGGAGTAGCCGAAGACGGTCATGCCCCGGCGGACGTGCACCCCGGGCGTGTTCCGGGGCACCAGCACCATGCTCTGCTGGCGGTGCCGGTCGGCGGTCGGGTCGGTCTTGCCCATCACGATGAAGATCTCGCAGCGCGGATCCATCGCCCCGGACGACCACCACTTGCGCCCGTCGACCACGTACTCGTCGCCGTCGCGGACGATCCGGGTGGCGATGTTGGTGGCGTCGGAGGAGGCCACCTCCGGCTCGGTCATGCAGAACGCCGAGCGGATCTCCCCGGCCAGCAGGGGGGTGAGCCACCGTTCGCGCTGCGCCTCGGTGCCGAACTCGGCGAGCAACTCCATGTTGCCGGTGTCCGGGGCGGCGCAGTTGACCGCCTCGGGGGCCAGGTGCGGGCTGCGACCGGTCAGCTCGGCGAGCGGGGCGTACTGGAGGTTGGTCAGCCCGGCGCCGTAGCGCGGATCGGGCAGGAAGAGGTTCCACAGGCCGCGCCGGCGTGCCTCGGTCTTCAGCTCGTCGAGCACCGGGGACCGCGCCCACGGGTCACCCGCCGCCGTGACCTGCTCGGCGTGCACCGGCTCGGCCGGCAGGACGCACTCGTCCAGGAACGCGCCGAGCCGCTCGCGCAGCTCGACGGTGCGCTCGTCGTACCCGAAGTCCATCAGTTCCCCCCGACCGCGCGCAGACCGTGCTCGACAAGCGGCGGCACCATCTCGCCGATCCGGTCGAACCCACCGCCGAGGGTCTGCCCGAGGGTGTGCCGGTAGTGGATGCCCTCGCAGATCACCGCGAGCTTGAAACAACCGAGCGCCAGGTGCCAGTGCAGCGGCCCCACGTCGACGTCGCTGCGCCCGGCGTACCTCTCGATCAGCTCGGTGCCGGTGGGGAACCCCGCGCGCGGGCCGAGCCCGTCGGCGACCGGGTTGCCCTCGGCGAGGTCGCTGTCGCCGAGCACGTCCCAGTAGGTGAGCAGCAGCCCCAGGTCGGCCAGCGGGTCGCCCAGGGTGGCCATCTCCCAGTCCAGCACCGCCCGGACCGCCACCGGGTCGACGGTGGTGAGCAGGTTGTCCAGCCGGAAGTCACCGTGCACGATCCGGCCGGCGTTGACCCCCTCGGGCACCGAGGCGGCCAGCGCGTCACGCAGCTCGTCCACCCCGGGCAGCTCCCGGCTGCGGGACCGGTCGAGCTGGCCGGCCCAGCGGCGTACCTGCCGGCCGAGATAGCCCTCGGGGCGACCGAAGTCGGCCAACCCCACCTCGCCGGGGTCGACGGTGTGTAGCGCGGCGAGGGTGTCCATCATCGCCCAGGCCAGGTCGCGGCGCTGCCGGTCGGTGAGCGGATCGGTCTGCTTCCGGGTGCGCAGCACCTCGCCCGACACCCGCTGCATCAGGTAGAACGGTGCGCCGATCACCGCCGGGTCGGCGCAGCTCAGCAGCGCTTCGGGCACCGGCACGGCGGTCGGCGCGAGTGCGGAGATCACCCGGTGCTCACGGGCCATGTCGTGGGCGGTGGCCAGCACGTGCCCCAGCGGTGGGCGACGCAGGACCACCTCGTGCTCGCCGCAGCGCAGCAGGTAGGTCAGGTTAGACTTGCCGCCGCTGATCAGGCTGGCCCGCAGCGGCCCGTCGGCCAGCTCCGGCCGGTGCGCGGCCAGCCAACCGCCGAGCCGGTCGAGATCCAGCCCCGGCGGCGATCCGGCCTGCGGTGCCCCGGCCTGCGGTGCCCCGGCCTGCGGTGCCCCGGTCGGCGGTGCACCGCCGGGGAGGCTGCCGCCGGGGGGCGCGTCGACGGCCGGCTCGGTCATCCGACTAGTTGATGGCAGGTCAGCCGGGTTGTCAAGGTCGACAATTTTCCGCCCGGGACATGCCACGGCAACAGGGGCGAAATGGTCAGCCGGCAGGCTGGGAACCAGCCTGCCGGCCGTGTGCGGTCGGCCCGCCGAGCGGAGGGACAGACATGTTGCTGAGAGTTCGGGTGACCCTGCCGGACCGACCCGGGACACTCGGCCAGGTGGCCCGCACGCTCGGCGTCTCCGGTGCCGACATCGTCCAGGTGGTGGTGCTGGAACGCCTCGGCGGCCGGGCGGTCGACGACTTCACCGTCGTCTGGCCGGGCGCCGCCCGGGTCGAGGGGCTGCTCGCCGGTCTCGCCGCCATCCCGGGGGTACGCGTCGACGGGGTGTGGCGGGCGATCGGCGCGCCCACCACCACCGGTCAGGACGCAGAACTGCTCGCCCAGGTGGCGGCGAACCCCACCGACGGGGTGGCCACCCTGGTCGACGCGGTTCCCGGGCTGCTCGCCGCGGACTGGGCGGTGGCTGCCGTCGTACCCCTCGACTGGGCCTCACGTGCCGGTGGTGGGACGGCGACCGTCGGCCACGCCAGCTGGCGTGCCCCGGAGCCGCCCCGGTTGCCCGAGGTGACCCCGCTGCGGGCCCGCACGCTGACCGTCGCCGACGGCACGCACTACGCGATCGCGCCGTTCGGGCGGGCCGGTCTGGTGCTGGTGGTCGCCCGGGACCACGCCGAGCCGCTGACCGCCGCCGCCTTCCACGCCACCGAGGTGGACCGGCTCGCCCAGTTGGTCCGGGCCAGCGCGGTGATCCTCGGCGACCGGCTCGACCTGGTCGGGCCGCGGTCGGTGACCACCGTCACCTGACCTGGGCGAACGGTTGCCGCTGCGACACCGCCGGGCAACGCCACGGCAACAGGCGCCGGGCAGGGTTGGTGGTGGGGAAGGGAGTGGACATGGCGCTGTGGCGAATCCGGGCGACCGTGGACGACCGACCGGGCTACCTGTCGGTCCTCACCGCGAGTCTCGCGTTGCGGGGGGTCAACATCCTCACCGTGCAGGTGCACACCACCGAGGTCGGCGCGGTGGACGACTTCCTCGTCGACGCGCCGGACGCACTCGGTGAGGCCGACCTGATCGCGGCCGTCGAGCGGGGGCGGGGCCGGGACTGCTGGGTGGCGCGCAGCGAGGCGCGCGGCCTGGTCGACCAGCCGACCCGGGCGCTCGGGCTGGCCACCCGGCTGGTGCGGGACCCGGAGCAGACCGGTGAGGTGCTCCGCACCACGCTCGGCGCGGACGAGGTGATCTGGCGGCCGACACCCGCCGTGGCGCACGACGCGGTGGGCACCACGACCATGCTGCTCACCGACCCGGCCGGCGGCTCGTACGAGTTGCGTCGGCAGGCGCCCAGCTTCACCCCGGCGGAGTACGCCCGGGCGCAGGCGCTTGTCGAGTTGGCGGCGGCGGTGGCCCGGCGGGACGCCGACCGGGTGACCCTGGTGCTGCCCGACGGGGCGGAGCTGACCGTCCGGCCGGCGACCGCCGACGACCTGGCGGGGGTGGTGGAGCTGCACGAGGGGTGCTCGGCGCAGAGCCGGCAACGGCGTTACCTGAGCGGGGCGGCACTGCCCTCGCCGAGCCGGCTGCGTCGACTGCTGGAACCGGCCCGGGGGCTGACCCTGGTGGCCACGACGACGGCCGGCTCCGGCGGGGCGGCGGAGTCGGTCGTCGCGCTGGCCAACCTGCTCGCCGAGGGTGACGAGGCGGAGGGGGCGCTGCTCGTCCGGGACGACTGGCAACGGCGCGGCCTGGGCACCGCGCTGCTACGCCGGCTGCTCGTCCACGCGGAGCGGGCCGGGTACGCGGCACTGGTCCTGCACACCCAGGCGGAGAACACGCCGATGATCCGGACGGTGGCCCGGCTGGGCCGGCCCGCGCCGATCGAGCGGGACGGCGCGTTGCTCACCGTGACCGTCCCCCTGGTCACCCCGGCGATTGGCGGCCCGGTCACCGACGGGCTTTCGCGCCCCGGCGCGACCGTGAACGGCCCCCGGTGGACGACCCCCGACGGTGGGGGCCTACTGACTCCCACCGAGGCGTAACAACGACCCGTACGGCACCGGGCGGGGGCATTCCTCCCGGTGCATGGCCGAACTCCGATGCGGAGGACGGTACAGAGGCAGGGCCCCCGGTGCGGGGGCCCTGCCCATGTCCGGCCCCGACTGGTTCCCCGGGTGCCGTGGATGTCGTGTGGTCGTCCGGGCCCGGCTGGTCCCACGGTGCCGTGGATGTCGAGTGGTCGTCGGGGTCCGGCTGGTCCCACTGTGCTGCGGACACCGCGCGGCCGGTGGAGGACCGGACGGTAACCGGGGTGCAGCTCAGCCGAAGAAGGTGCCCGCCCGGCGGTGCCCGGAGACACAGAACCGGTTCCCCTCGGTGTCGGCGAGGAGCACGTAGGGCAGCTGACCGGGCTCGGGTTCGGCCGGGTAGTGCGGCCAGTCGACCCGGCCCGCACCCAACCCGAGCAGCCGTTCGACCTCGTCGTCGAGGTCCCGGTCTCCCACGTGCAGGTCGAGGTGGATGCGGGGGAACTCCGCCACCGGGCTGTCGCTGACGTCCATGGCGAGCGCCACTCCGGCGGTGCCGGACGGCGGCTCCAGCACGATCCACTCGTCTCCCGGGTAACGGGGCGGGCGTCGGACGTACCCCAGGGCAGCGGCCCAGAACCGGCCGGCACGGCGGTCATCGGCCACCCCCAACGACACCTGTTCGATCATCGGCATCGACCCAGGCTAGTCCCGTTGGTCCCCGACGCCGGTCCGAGCGGCCCGTCGGCCCACTCCACCCGCCCCACCTCCGAGTCCCGCCTCTTTCCCGTACCCCGCCCGCTCCCGTACCCCGCCCGCTCCCGTACCCCGCCCGTTCCCGCCCCACGGCCCCACGGCCCCACCGCAAGACCGCAAGACCGTGCTCTATCCACGATGTAGTGGCCTCGAAGCGTTGAGACGCCACCACAACATGGACAACACCGTTGCGTTAACGCCGTGGGCGGCTGGTCAACCCGGGACAGGAAGTGCCAGATCGGGGAGCGGGGTGGGCGCCCTTGGCGATCATGGAGTGGTGGTGCCGACTTTGGGGGTTCTACGGGCGTTCTGTTACCCACCACAACTCCATGATCGGCGAGGCAGCGGTGGTTGACGAACAGTCGTTCCACCTAACGCAACGGTGTTGACAACAAGGATCGAGCACGATCATGGCTGGCCCGACATCGCCTACCTCCCTGGCGCTGGCTGGTCGGGGATGGGCACCGCCGGGGGCGCCCGCCCGCCCAGGGGCGCCACCGGGATCGGGGGTGCCACGGGGTCGGGGGCGCCACCGGGGTCGGATTCGGGGCCGGAGTGGGGCCGGCGCGGGAGGTGTCTTCCGGGTGTCGTCGGGGTTGGCCCCTTCACAAACCGATGACTTAACGATTACATTGGCGAACATCCATGGGAGCGCTCCCGGCGGTTCCTCAGGTCCTCACCACCACCCGCCTCCGGCGGCACCTACCACCCGTGACGCCACCGTCCCCGCGTCCGGTAGGTGCCGCCGGAGGCATCCCCACCACCGACAGGAGTTCCGCCATGCAGCACCCGAACCGGTCCGGCCGGTCGGGCGGGGGCCGACCTCGGCTCCGCCGCCTGCTCGCCGCCGGTGCCGCCCTGACCAGCGGCCTGGCCCTCGCCGTCAGCACGCTCCCCCTCACCGCCGGGGCCGCGCCCCTCACCGCCGGGACCGCACCGGTCGCCGCCGAGCGGGTCGGCACCGCGGACCGCGCCGACGTCGCCGGCACCGGCATGTTCAACTACCCCGAGGCGTTGCAGAAGTCGCTGCTGTTCTACGAGGCGCAGCAGTCCGGCAAGAAGCCGTCCTGGAACCGGGTCTCCTGGCGGGGCGACTCTGCGCTCACCGACGGCGCCGACGTCGGGGTGGACCTCACCGGTGGCTGGTACGACGCCGGTGACCACGTGAAGTTCGGCTTCCCGATGGCGTTCAGCGCCACCATGCTCGCCTGGGGCGCGGTGGAGTACCGCGACGGGTACGTCGCCTCCGGGCAGCTCACCCCGCTGTTGAACAACCTGCGCTTCGTCAACGACTACTTCATCAAGGCGCACCCCTCGGCGAACGTGCTGTACGGGCAGGTCGGCAAGGGCGACGACGACCACAAGTGGTGGGGTCCGGCCGAGGTGCTGCCGATGGCGCGGCCCGCGTACAAGATCGATGCCAGCTGTGGGGGTGCGGACCTGGCGGGGGAGACGGCGGCGGCGATGGCCGCGTCGTCGATGGTGTTCCGGCCCACCGACGCCGCCTACGCCGACAAGCTGCTGACCCACGCCAAGCAGCTCTACACGTTCGCCGACACGGTGCGGAAGAACTACCACGAGTGCATCACCGACGCGACCAGCTTCTACAAGTCGTGGAGCGGCTACCAGGACGAACTGGTCTGGGGGGCGATCTGGCTGCACCGGGCCACCGGTGACGCCGCCTACCTGGCCAAGGCCGAGAGCGAGTACGACAAGCTCGGCACCGAGCCGCAGTCCACCACCCGGTCCTACAAGTGGACCCTCGCCTGGGACAACAAGCAGTTCGGGGCGTACGTGCTGCTGGCCAACCTGACCGGCAAGCAGAAGTACGTCGACGACGCCAACCGGTGGCTCGACTACTGGACGGTCGGCGTCAACGGCCAGAAGGTGCCCTACTCGCCCGGCGGGATGGCCGTCCTCGACTCCTGGGGCGCGCTGCGGTACGCCGCCAACACCAGCTTCGCCGCGTTTGTCTACAGCGACAAGACCACCGACGCCACCCGCAAGGCCCGGTTCCACGACTTCGCCGTCCGGCAGATCAACTACGCGCTCGGCGACAACCCGCGCAAGTCGAGCTACGTGATCGGGTTCGGTGCCAACGCGCCGAAGAACCCGCACCACCGCACCGCGCACGGTTCCTGGTGGGACAGCCAGACGGTGCCTGTCGAGACCCGGCACGTGCTCTACGGCGCGCTGGTCGGCGGCCCGTCCTCGGCCAACGACGCGTACACCGACAGCCGGTCGGACTACGTGATGAACGAGGTTGCCACCGACTACAACGCCGGTTTCACCTCCGCCCTGGCCCGGCTCTCCCAGGAGTACGGCGGCAGCCCGCTCGCCGACTTCCCGGTCGCGGAGAAGCCGGACATCGCCGAGCTGACCGTGGAGACCACGGTGATGCAGGCCGAGCCCCGGGCCACCGGGCTGAAGGCGGTCGTCTACAACAAGTCGGCGTTCCCGGCGCGGGCGCTGACCAACGGGAAGTTCCGCTACTACTTCCGCCCGGAGGGCAGCACCGCCGTCCAGGTCACCCCCGGCTACACCCAGGGCTGCCCGTCGCCGTCGACCGCCAAGCAGCTCTCCGGCGACATCTGGTACGTCGAGGTGGACTGCACCGGCCACACGATCGCCCCGGCCGGGCAGTCGCAGCACCGGATGGAGGTGCAGTTCAAGATCGGCGTGCCGGAGGGCGGCACCTGGGACCCGACCAACGACCCGTCGTACCAGGCGACCGCCGGTCCGAACCCGAAGGTGCCGCTCTACGCCGGGACCACCCGGGTCTGGGGTGACGAGCCGACCTCGACGCCCACCGACACCACCCCGCCCACCGTCCCCGGCACCCCCGTCGCCTCGGCGGTCACCCCCACCGGCCTGACGCTGACCTGGCCCGCCTCCACCGACACCGGCGGCAGCGGCCTGGCCGGCTACGACGTCGCCATGGAGCCGGTCGGCAGCGACGTGCGCTCCTCCTACCGCACCACCACCAACAGCATCACGCTGACCTCGCTCTCGCCGGCCAGCAACTACCGGTTCTCGGTGCTTGCCCGCGACGGTGCCGGCAACAGCTCGTTGTGGTCGTCGCCGCTCGCGGTGGCCACCCCGGCCGGCACCGGTTCGGACACCACCGGTCCGACCCCGCCCGGCACCCCGACCGCGTCGAACATCGGCGCGAACGGGGTCACCCTGAGCTGGACGCCGTCCACCGACAACGTCGGGGTCCTCGCCTACCGGGTCTACAAGACGTCCTGGCCGGCCCATCTCGTCGTCGCCACGGGCACCGGCACCACCCAGCAGGTGACCGGGCTGACGCCGGACACGTCGTACGGGTTCTACGTGGTGGCGGTGGACGCCGCCGGCAACCCGTCGACCCCGTCCAAGACCCTCACCGTGCAGACCCTGCCGGGCACGTCGACGCCGACGCCGACGCCGACCTCCACGCCGACGCCGACCCCCACGCCGACCCTGCCCGCCTCGTCGTGCAAGGTCGGTTACACCACCAGTGACTGGACCAGCGGCTTCACCGCCAGCATCAGCATCACCAACACCGGCACGACCGCGCTCAACGGCTGGACGCTGGCCTTCACCTTCCCCACCAGCGGGCAGAAGGTCGGCCAGGGCTGGTCGGCGACGTTCGCCCAGACCGGTGCGGCGGTGACCGCGACCAGCATGACCTACAACGGGGCGCTCGCCCCGGGCGCGTCCACAAGCATCGGGTTCAACGGCACCCACACCGGCAGCAACCCGAAGCCGACCACCTTCACCCTCAACGGGGCCGCCTGCACGGTCTCCTGACCATCGACGTGACGTGGCCGGCACCCCACCCTGGGTGACCGGCCACGTCGCGTCGGACCGGGTCGGCCAAAAATGTTCCGATACTTTTCCGAAACATCTTTGTTCAGACCGGTGCATGGTGGAAACATCGGCGACATTAGATGTAACAACCGAGACGTCCGGTCGTCCCGCCCGACGGCCCGGGTGTCGGCCAGCAAGGAGACCACGATGGCAACGAGTCCATCCGTTCACCACGGCGGGGGTCGGCGACGGCGATCACCCGCCGTCCGGGCGCTGCTCGCCGGCGCGGTCAGCGTCGTGACGGTGGCAGCCGTCGCGGTGATGATGCCGTCGGCGAACGCCGCCGCGACCACGCTGGGCGCGGCCGCCGCGCAGTCGGGCCGGTACTTCGGCACGGCGATCGCGGCCGGCCGGCTCGGTGACTCGACGTACAGCACGATCGCCGGCCGCGAGTTCAACATGATCACGGCCGAGAACGAGATGAAGCCGGACGCGACGGAGCCGAACCAGAACCAGTTCAACTTCACCTCCGGCGACCAGATCTACAACTGGGCGACCCAGCGGGGCCTGAAGGTCAGGGGTCACACCCTGGCCTGGCACGGCCAGCAGCCCGGCTGGATGCAGCGCATGAGCGGCAGCGCGCTGCGCAGCGCGATGATCAACCACATCAACGGCGTGATGGCCCACTACAAGGGCAAGCTCGCCGCGTGGGACGTGGTGAACGAGGCGTTCGAGGAGGACGGCAGCCGTCGTCAGTCGAACCTCCAGGGCACCGGCAACGACTGGATCGAGGTGGCGTTCCGGACCGCGCGGGCCGCCGACCCGTCGGTGAAGCTCTGCTACAACGACTACAACATCGAGAACTGGTCGTACGGCAAGACGCAGGGCGTCTACCGCATGATCCAGGACTTCAAGTCCCGGGGCGTGCCGATCGACTGCGTCGGCCTGCAGACCCACTTCACCGGTGGCAGCTCGCTGCCGAGCAACTTCCAGACCACGCTGTCCAGCTTCGCCGCCCTCGGCGTGGACGTGGCGCTGACCGAGGTCGACGTCACCAACTCCTCGACCACCCAGTACGCCGGGCTGACCCAGGCGTGCCTGAACGTGCCGCGCTGCATCGGCATCACGGTGTGGGGCGTACGCGACAGCGACTCCTGGCGCTCGAACGAGAGCCCACTGCTGTTCGACGGTGGCGGCAACAAGAAGGCCGCGTACAACTCGGTCCTCAACGCGCTCAACGCGGCCCCCCCGACCTCCGGGCCGACCACGGGCCCGCCCACGAGCCCGCCCACGAGCCCGCCGACGAGCCCGCCCACGAGCCCGCCGCCCTCCGGCGGCGCCGGACGGATCGTCGGCGTGCAGTCGGGCCGGTGTATCGACGTACCGAACTCCACGCAGACCAACGGCACCCGGGTGCAGCTCTACGACTGCAACAGCCAGTCGAACCAGCAGTGGACGTACACCGCCAGCAAGCAGTTGCGGGTCTACGGCACCAAGTGCCTGGACGCGAACGGCGCGGCCACCGCCAACGGCACCGGAATCATCATCTGGGACTGCAACAGCGGGGCGAACCAGCAGTGGAACATCAACTCCAACGGCAGCATCAGCGGTGTGCAGTCCGGCCGCTGCCTGGACGTCTGGGGCACCGGTAACGGCCAGCAGGTCCAGTTGTACGACTGCCACGGGCAGACCAACCAGCAGTGGCGGACCGACTTCGGTGGCAGCACCCCGCCGCCGACCACCACGCCGCCGCCGACCACCACCACGCCGCCGCCGACCACGCCGCCGGCGGGTGGCTGCGCGCTCCCGTCGACCTACCGGTGGTCGTCGACCGGCGCGCTGACCAGCCCGAAGAACGGCTGGGTCTCGCTCAAGGACTTCACCAACGTCGTCTACAACGGTAAGCACCTGGTCTACGGGTCGTACGTCAACGGCAGCGGCCAGTACAGCTCGATGAACTTCAGCACGTTCACCAACTGGTCCGACATGGCCTCGGCCGGCCAGAACGGCATGAGCCAGGGCACCGTGGCGCCCACGCTGCTGTACTTCGCCCCGAAGAACATCTGGGTGCTGGCGTACCAGTGGGGACCGACCTCGTTCAGCTACAAGACGTCGAGCGACCCGACCAACGCCAACGGCTGGTCCTCGGCGCAGACGCTGTCCACCGCCACCCTCCCGGACGCCCCGTACGGCGTGATCGACCAGACCCTCATCGGCGACGACCAGAACATGTACCTCTTCTTCGCCGGGGACAACGGCAAGATCTACCGGTCGAGCATGCCGCTCGGGAACTTCCCGGGCAGCTTCGGCTCGAGCTACACGACGGTCATGACCGACTCGACCAACAACCTGTTCGAGGGCGTCGAGGTCTACAAGGTGCAGGGCCAGAACCAGTACCTGATGATCGTCGAGGCGATCGGGAGCCAGGGGCAACGCTACTTCCGGTCGTTCACGTCCACCAGCCTGGGCGGCTCGTGGACCCCGCAGGCCGCCAGCGAGAGCAACCCCTTCGCCGGCAAGGCCAACAGCGGTGCCACGTGGACCAACGACATCAGCCACGGTGACCTGGTCCGCACCAACCCCGACCAGACCAAGACCGTCGACGCCTGCAACCTGCAGCTGCTCTACCAGGGCAAGGACCCCAACGCGAAGGACGACTACAACCTGCTGCCGTGGCGGCCGGGTGTACTGACCCTCCAGCGCTGAGCGCACATCCGTTCGCGCACAACCGGGGCGTGCCCGGCACCAACGGTGCCGGGC
>NZ_JBTMMT010000028.1:0-77783 GCF_055517075.1 Micromonospora sp. DSM 43699 | reverse complement strand
GGCCAACGCACCGAACGCGCCGTGGGTGGCGGTGTGCGAGTCGCCGCAGACGATCGTCATGCCGGGCTGGTCAGAGGCCGGAGAGGCGTTGGCCGGCGCGGACGACGGCCATGGCGTGGCGTTCGCCGGGGCGGCGGCCGAGGCGCTCGATCGGGCCGGAGATGCTGATCGAGGCGATCACCCGGCCGGTGCGGTCCCGGATCGGGGCGGAGACGCTCGCCACACCAGCTTCCCGTTCGGCGATGCTCTGCGCCCAGCCCCGGCGGCGTACCTCGGCGAGGGTGCGGCCGGTGAACTTGGACCGGGGCAGCAGCGGCATGACGGCCTCGGGTGGTTCCCAGGCGAGCAGGATCTGCGCCGCGGAGCCGGCCGTCATGGGCAGCACCGAGCCGACCGGCACGGTGTCCCGCAGGCCGCTGGCCCGTTCGGCGGCGGCCACGCAGACCCGTTCGTCGGCCCGGCGCAGGTAGAGCTGGGCGCTCTCCCCGGTGGCGTCGCGCAGTGCGGCCAGCAACGGCTCGGCGGCGGTCAGCAGGACGTCCGGGGCGGCGTTGGCCAGCTCTCCGAGCCGGGGCCCGGGCCGCCACCGCCCCTGGGTGTCCCGGACCAGCATCCGGTGGATCTCCAGTGCCTGGGCGAGCCGGTGCGCGGTGGCTCGGGGCAGCTTGGTGCGTTCAACGAGTTCGGCCAGGCTGGCACCGTCGACACAGGCGGCCAGGATGACCACCGCCTTGTCGAGGACGCCGACACCGCTCATACTG
Organism: Micromonospora sp. DSM 43699; assembly: GCF_055517075.1. NCBI lineage: Bacteria > Bacillati > Actinomycetota > Actinomycetes > Micromonosporales > Micromonosporaceae > Micromonospora > Micromonospora sp. DSM 43699. The sequence goes on along the minus strand of NZ_JBTMMT010000028.1, from coordinate 77,022 downwards.
TGTCCCACAAGCCGAAACATACCTCCCAGAATTTAGGATGTCCAGATGGTGGGAGTCACTCAACCGAGGACCCTGGCCGAGAAGGTCTGGGACGCACACGTCGTACGGACCGCCCAGGGCGAGCCGGACCTGCTCTACATCGACCTGCACCTGCTGCACGAGGTGACCAGCCCGCAGGCGTTCGACGGGCTGCGACTGGCCGGCCGAGGGGTCCGTCGTCCCGACCTCACGCTCGCGACCGAGGATCACAACACCCCGACCGGGTACGACGATCCCTCGTTCCGGCTGCGCCGTGGCGACCTGCTGACGATCGCCGACCCGACGTCGCGTACCCAGATCGAGACGTTGCGCCGCAACTGCGCCGAGTTCGGCGTGCGCCTGCACCCCCTGGGCGACGAGAACCAGGGGATCGTGCACGTGATCGGTCCCCAGTTGGGCGTCACCCAGCCCGGCATGACGATCGTCTGCGGCGACTCGCACACCGCCACCCACGGCGCGTTCGGTGCGTTGGCCTTCGGCATCGGGACCAGTGAGGTCGAACACGTCCTGGCCACGCAGACCCTGCCGCAGGCCCGGCCGAAGACCATGGCGGTCAACGTCACCGGTCAGCTCGGCCCCGGCGTCACCGCCAAGGACCTGGTCCTCGCGCTGATCGCGCAGGTGGGCACGGGCGGCGGGCGTGGCCACATCGTGGAGTACCGGGGTGAGGCGATCCGGGCGCTGTCCATGGAGGGCCGGATGACGGTGGCGAACATGTCCATCGAGTGGGGCGCCAAGGCCGGCCTGATCGCGCCGGACGAGACGACCTTCGCGTACCTCAAGGGTCGGCCGCACGCGCCGGCCGGGGCCGACTGGGACGCGGCGCTCGCCTACTGGCGGACGCTGCCCACCGACGACGACGCGACCTTCGACGCCGAGGTGACCCTGGAGGCGGACCGGATCACCCCGTTCGTCACCTGGGGCACCAACCCCGGTCAGGGTGCGCCGCTCGGCGCGGCCGTGCCGGACCCGGAGGACTTCGCCACCGACGCCGAGCGGACCGCCGCGCGGCGGGCCCTGGAGTACATGGACCTCACCCCCGGCACCCCGCTGCGTGACCTCGCCGTCGACGTGGTCTTCGTCGGCTCCTGCACCAACGGCCGGCTGGAGGACCTGCGGGCCGCCGCCGACGTGCTGCGCGGCCAGCGGGTCGCCGACGGGGTACGGATGCTGGTGGTGCCCGGCTCCGCCGCCGTACGGGAGGCCGCCGAGGCCGAGGGGCTGGACAAGGTCTTCGCCGACGCCGGTGCGGAGTGGCGGTTCGCCGGCTGCTCGATGTGCCTCGGCATGAACCCGGACACGCTCAAGCCGGGCGAGCGTTCCGCCTCGACCTCCAACCGCAACTTCGAGGGCCGGCAGGGCCGGGGTGGGCGTACCCACCTGGTGTCGCCGCCGGTCGCCGCCGCCACCGCCGTGGCCGGCCGGCTCGCCGCCCCCGCCGACCTGTAGAAGGGCTGCCGAGAGATGGACAAGTTCACCACCCACACCGGCACCGCCGTGCCGCTGCGCAGATCCAATGTGGACACCGATCAGATCATCCCGGCCGTGTACCTCAAGCGGGTGACCCGGACGGGGTTCGCCGACGGCCTGTTCAGCGCGTGGCGGGAGGACCCGGCATTCGTGTTCAACGATCCCGCGTACTCCGGGGCCTCGATCCTCGTGGCCGGGCCGGAGTTCGGCACCGGGTCGTCCCGGGAGCATGCCGTCTGGGCGCTGCGCGACTGGGGTTTCCAGGCGGTGATCTCCCCCCGGTTCGGTGACATCTTCCGGGGCAACGCGCTCAAGGAAGGGCTCCTTCCGGTCGAGCTGGACCTGACTGCGGTCGAGCAGATCTGGGACCTGGTGGAGGCCGAGCCGACCACGCCGGTGACCGTCGACCTGGCCGCCCGCGAGGTCCGGGTCGGGGCGTCCACCTGGTCGTTCCCGCTCGACGACCACAGCCGTTGGCGGCTGATGGAGGGACTGGACGACATTGGACTAACCCTCCGGCACCTCGCCGACATCGAGGCGTACGAGGCGGGTCGGCCGTCGTTCACCCCCGCCGTGGCCTAGCCGTACGCCCGACCAGCGCACGGTTTTCGCCCCCACCGGTTCATCCGGTGGGGGCGAATCCGTTACGACACAAGGGCTTTTTTCCACCGAATGTTTGTGTCCAGGCAGCACAGGGCATACGGTGCGCGCAGAATGGCTCGCGTCGAGTCAGTTGCACAATCGGGAGGAATTCGTGAACAAGGCCGAGCTCATCGAGGCGCTCGCTGCTCGCCTGGGGGACCGGAAGTCGGCGACGGCGGCGCTCGACGCGGTCCTCGCCGAGGTCCAGGCGGCGGTCACCAAGGGCGACAAAGTGGCGATCACCGGATTCGGATCGTTCGAGAAGCGTGTCCGGGCGGCGCGAACAGCGCGCAACCCGCGTACCGGTGAGGCGGTGAAGGTCAAGAAGACATCTGTCCCGGCCTTCAAGCCGGGCGCCGGTTTCAAGGAGATGGTGGCCACCGGCAAGGTGCCGAAGACCGCCGCTCCGGCGAAGAAGACCACCACGGCGGCTGCCAAGGCCACCGGCACGAAGGCCACCGCAGCCAAGGCGACCGGCACCAAGGCGACCGGCACCAAGGCGACCGGGGCGAAGGCCACCGCAGCCAAGGCGACCGGCACCAAGGCCACCGCCGCCAAGGCGACCGGGGCGAAGGCCACCGGCACCAAGGCCACCGCCGCCAAGAAGACGACGGCGGCCGCGGCCAGGAAGACCACCGCGGCGAAGGCCACCAAGGCAGCCACCGCGACCAAGAAGACGGCTCCGGCGAAGAAGAGCGCCACGGCGACCAAGTCGACCACCGCCCGGAGCGCGGCGGCCAAGAAGACCACCGCTGCCAAGAGCACGGCGGCCAAGAAGACCACCGCTGCCAAGACCACCACGGCGAAGAAGGCACCGGCCAAGAAGGCCACCGCCAAGCGCTGATCTCCGGTACGACGGAAACGGGCGTCCACCCGACGGTGGACGTCCGTTTCCGTGTCATGCCACCCGTGCGCCCGATGCCGCAGCGCCTGCACCCGAAGTTTCAGAGGCGGTCGGCGGCGAGCAGCCGGTCGGCGGCGAAGGCGAGCAGCCAACCCCCACCCTTGGCGGTGGTGAAGTCGTCCCCCCGCCCGGTGAGCCGGGTCAACGCGCCCGGGATCACCTTGCCCTGGCTGCACACCCCGACCGTTGCCCCGGCGGCGGCCAGCTCGGCCAGCCGGCCGGCGGCGGCCAGCGCGCACTCGTCGACCTGCTGACCGGGCTGCGGCTCGTCGAAATCCCCGCACACCTCGATCGGCAGGTCGAGCAGGGCGGCCGTCGGGTCCAGGGTCTGCACGCAGCGGCGGGGCGAGGCCGACAGCAGCCGGACCGGCCGGACGAGGGCGACCAGCGGAGCCAGCGCCCGGGCCTGGGCGACCCCCTCGGCGTCCAATGGCCGGCCGGTGTCCGGCCCGGACCAGGTGGCCCGCCTGCCGGCGTGCGCGTGCCGCACCAGTGCCACGGTGCCGGTCACCTGTGGCAGCGCGGCGAACGCGGCAAGCACCTGCGCGTCGTGCGGGTAGCTGACCCGCCCGACCGCCGCGTCGACGTCGAGCCAGCACACGTCGTCGACCTCGGTGTCCGGCTGGAAACCGCCGGTGTCCACGGCCCGCATCGACCAGTAGTCGACCACCTTCGGCCGCCCCTCGCTGCGGTACCGCACGGTGGGCAGCCGGACCTGCGGCACCGCCCGTACGTCGGACTCCTCGGCCACCTCGCGGACGGCGGCCAGCAACGGATGCTCGCCGGGTTCCAGCTTGCCCTTGGGTAGCGACCAGTCGCCGTAGCGGGGCCGGTGCACCAGGCACACCTCTACCCCGCCGGGCCCGGACGGCCGCCAGGCCACCCCACCGGCCGCCCGGATGCCGTTCGGTTCCTCCTGCACCATCTGGTCACCCTACGTCCGAGGAATCCGCCGTGCCGGTCGCTCGTCCGCCTCGCCGGACCGCGCCCGCGGATCAGCCGGCGGAGCTGCCCACCCGGCGCAACAGCAGCTCCTGGAGGTCGTGCAGGGGCTCCTCGGCGGTGCCGGTACGCCGGGTCCAGCTGCCGTCCCCGGCCAGCTCGAACGCGTCCACCTCCGGGCTCATCGCGTACCCCATCACCTGGTCGAGTTCGGCGCGCGCCACCGGATCGCTCACCTGCACCAGCGCCTCCACCCGACGGTCGAGGTTGCGGTGCATCAGGTCGGCCGAACCCATCCAGAACTCGGCGTCGCCGTTGTTGCCGAACCGGAAGATCCGGGAGTGTTCCAGGAACCGGCCGAGGATCGAGCGGACCCGGATGTTCTCCGACAGCCCCGGCACCCCCGGCCGCAGCGTGCACATGCCCCGGATCAGCAGGTCCACGTGCACGCCGGCCCGCGACGCCCGGTAGAGCGCGTCGGTGATCTCCTCGTCGACGAGTGAGTTCACCTTGAACTGCACGAGCCCCGGCATGCCCAGCCGGACGTGTGCGATCTCCCGCTCGATCCGCTCGATCAGCCCGCTGCGGATGCCCTGCGGCGCGACCAGCAACCGTCGGTACGCGGTCTGCCGGCTGTAGCCGGTGAGCACGTTGAACAGGTCGGTGAGGTCGGCGCCGATCTCCGGGTCGGCGGTGAGCACACCGAAGTCCTCGTACAGCCGGGCGGTCTTGGGGTGGTAGTTGCCGGTGCCGATGTGGCAGTACCGGCGGATCTGGTTGCCCTCCTGGCGCACGACCAGCGCGGTCTTGCAGTGCGTCTTGAGCCCGACCAGGCCGTACACCACGTGGCAGCCGGCCCGTTCCAGGGTGCGCGCCCAGCCGATGTTGGCCACCTCGTCGAAGCGGGCCTTCAGCTCGACCAGCACCACCACCTGCTTGCCGGCGGCGGCGGCGTCGACGAGCGCGTCGACGATCGGGGAGTCCCCGCTGGTGCGGTAGAGGGTCTGCTTGATGGCCAGCACGTTCGGGTCGGCGGCGGCCTGCTCGACGAAGCGTTGCACGCTGGTGGCGAACGAGTGGTACGGGTGGTGCACCAGCACGTCGCCGTCGCGCAGGGTGGCGAAGACGCTGCGCGGCACCTCGCCCTCGGCCAGCCGGGGATGGGTGGCCGGCACGAACGGCTTGTCCTTCAGGTCGGGGCGGTCCGCCTCGCCGTAGAGCTGCCAGAGCGCCGACAGGTCCAGCAGACCGGGCACCCGCAGCACGTCGTGGCCGTCCATGTCCAGCTCGCGGACGAGCAGCTCCAGCATGTGGTCGGAGATGGAGGCGGCCACCTCCAGCCGGACCGGAGGGCCGAAGCGGCGTCGGGCCAGCTCCCGTTCCAGCGCCTGGAGCAGGTCCTCGTCGCGGTCCTCGTCGACCTCCACCTCGGCGTTGCGGGTGACCCGGAACAGGTGGCACTCGACCACCTGCATGCCGGAGAAGAGCTGCCCGAGGTGCACCGAGATGAGCTCCTCGACCGGCAGCATCCGCAGCCCCGGCTGGTCCCGGGCCACCCGGACGAAGCGGGGCACGTTGTTGGGCACCTTGACCCGGGCGAACAGCTCCGAGCCGCCGTCCGGGTCGCGCACCGCCACGGCCAGGTTCAGCGACCGCCCGGAGATGTACGGGAACGGGTGCGCCGGGTCCACCGCGAGGGGGGTGAGCACCGGGAAGATGTGCTCCCGGAAGTAGGTGCGCAGCCGTTCCCGCTCCGGGTCGTCCAGCTCCGCCCAGCGCAGGATCCGGATGTCCTCCCGGGCCAGCTTCGGCAGCAGGTCGTCGACGAAGCAGGCGGCCTGCCGGGCGACCAGACCGGCGGCGCACTCGGTGATCCGCTCCAACTGGGTACGCAGCGGCAGCCGGTCGCCACCGCGTACCGGCAGGCCGGCGGAGAGCCGGCGCTTGAGCCCGGCCACCCGCACCATGTAGAACTCGTCGAGGTTGCTGGCGAAGATGGCCAGGAACTTGGCCCGTTCCAGCAGCGGGGTGTGGGTGTCCTCGGCCAGCGCCAGCACCCGGCCGTTGAAGTCGAGCCAGGACAGCTCCCGGTTGAGGAACCGGTCGGCCGGCAGCGGCTCGACGGCGGACGGGCCGTCGGCGACAGCCGCCCCTTCGGCGGCGGACGCTTCGGCGGCGGTGGGCCGGTCGCCGGTGTCGAGCACCTCGTCGAGGCCGGCGGAGGCCCCGGCGGCGCTGGCGCCGGGGGAGTCGGGCGCGGTGGCGACGACGTCCTCGGGTGCGCGGCGGGTGCGGGTACCGCTGCGGCGGCGGGTGCCGTTGCGGGAGCCGGTCGGGTCGGTGGCGGCGGACGGGCTGGTGGGGTGCTCGCGAGGGGTGCTCACCCGCTCATAATCACCCGATTCCGGTTAACGCAAAATGAACTTGGCCCGGGTTGTTCAGGCCATGGTCGGCAACGTCACCCTCACGACCCCGCCGTCCGGATCCGTTTCCACCTTGAGCCGCTGGCCGAGGCGGAGCAGGCGCAGCCCGGAGGCGTCGAACGCGCGGGCCGGGAAGGCCAGCTCGGTGCCGTCGTCGAGGAGCAGCACGCCGGTGCGGGTCTGCGCGTCGAAGGTCGCCACGGTGCCCTGCATGCCAGCACCGTACACCTGTGGTTCCGCCGGGGTGGCCGCTCGGTCCGGGCCCGCCGGCGGTTCAGTCGGGGCCGCCGGGCGGTTCAGTCGGGCCGGGCGGGGCCCGCCGGGACGACGCCGGTCAGCGCGCCGGTGGCCGGGCCGAGGCCGAGCCGGGCCGCGTCGACCAGGTCGGCGGCGGTGTCCACGTCGCGCCGCAGGCTCGGCCAGGAGCCGACCAGCGGCACCGCCCCGGAGCCCAGGTGGGCCGCGGCGGAGTCGACCCCGAACCGGGGGTCCAGCGGCACCCCGGGCGGCGCGGCGAGCAGCGCGGTGCCGGTGCCGGGGGCGTCGGCCACGAACCGGCGTACCCCCGGTGGGCCGGTGACGACCGCGTGCAGTGCGGCGGCCAGCTCGGTCGGGCGCAGCGCCGGCAGGTCGGCGGTGAGGGCGGCCACCCAGGTCCGTTCGTCACCGTCGGCGACCGCCGTGTCGACGCCGAGCCGCAGGGCCGCGTTCAACCCGGCGTCCGGCCGCTCCGGCACCACCCGGGCGCCCGCCGCGCCGGTGGTCGCCGCCACCCGCGGATCCGCGGTGACCACGAGCACCTCGGCCACCGCCGGGCAGGCCAGCGCCGCACCGACCGTGTCGGCCACCAGGGCCAACGCCAGCTCCTCATGCGGTACGACCGGCAGCGCCCCCCGCAGCCGGCTCTTCGCCGCCCGGAGCCGCTTCACCGGCACCACCACCACCCACCTCGCCTGGCCCACGTCGACAATCCTGCCAGCGCCGACGGCGGTACCCTCACTGGCCGTACCCGGGACGAGCAGGCATGATTTCGCTGCGGGCGCGCGACGGTGGGGTGTGGCACGCGGACGGGGCGAGGGGAGGCACGGTGACACGGCGCAGGCTCGGTTTCTGGCGACGGTTCGCGGTGGCGCTGGTCAAGCCCGTGATGCTGGTCTGGACCCGGCGCACCTGGCACGGGGCCGAGCGGCTGGGCACCGACGGCGGCGTCATCATCGTCCCCAACCACCTGTCGCACGCCGACCCGCTGGTCTGCGCGCACTTCGTCTACGACGCCGGCCGGTGGCCGCAGTTCCTCGGCAAGGCGAGCGTGTTCCGGGTCCCGGTGGTCGGTTACATCCTGCACCGGTGCCGGCAGATCCCGGTGGAACGGGAGACCTCCACCGCCGTCAGGTCGCTGGACCGGCTGGTCGCCGCGCTGGACGCGGGCGGCGCGGTGGTCGTCTATCCGGAGGGCACCATCACCCGCGAGCCGCAGCTGTGGCCGATGAAGGGCAAGACCGGGGCGGCCCGGCTGGCGCTGGCCACCGGCGCGCCGGTTGTCCCGGTGGCGATGTGGGGGCCGGAACGGCTCTTCGACCCACGTACCGGCCGGGTGGGCCTGCGGCCCCGGACCCCGGTGACGGTGGTGGCCGGTCCGCCTGTCGACCTGAGCCGGTGGGCGGGGGCGACCCCCAGCCGGGTGGTGCTGGACGAGATGACCGACCAGATCATGGTGACCCTGCGTGACCTGCTCGCCGGTATCCGGGGTGGGACACCACCGCCGCTGTGGGAACGTACCGCCCGTCCGCACAATCCCGAGGTGACCGAATGAGCGAGTGGATCGACTGCGACGCAGGGACGGCAGGGGCATGAACGGTCACGTGGCGGTGCTGGGGGCGGGCTCCTGGGGGACGGCGTTCGCCAAGATCCTCGCCGACGCCGGTCGGGAGGTGACGATCCTGGCCCGGCGGGAGCAGGTCGCCGAGGCGATCCGTGCCCACCGGCGCAACCCCGACTACCTGCCGGAGCTGCGGCTGCCCGACCGGGTCACCGCGACCGGCGACCCGGCCAAGGCGATCTCCGGCGCGGAGCTGGTGGTGCTGTCGGTGCCGTCGCAGACGTTGCGCGGCAACCTCGCCGAGTGGGCCGGGCACCTCGCCCCGGACGCCACCCTGGTCTCCCTGATGAAGGGGATCGAGCTGGGCACCACCCGACGGATGAGCGAGGTGATCGTGGAGACCGCCCGGGTCACCCCGGACCGGGTGGTGGTGGTCTCCGGCCCCAACCTGGCCCCCGAGATCGCCGTCGAGCAGCCGGCCGCGACGGTGGTCGCCGGCACCGACGCCCGCCGCACCGAGCTGGTGCAGCAGTCGATCCGCACCCCGTACTTCCGGCCGTACACCAACGACGACGTGATCGGCTGCGAGCTGGGCGGGGCGGTCAAGAACGTGATCGCCCTGTCGTACGGGATCGCCACCGCGATGGGCTTCGGCGACAACACCCGGGCCATGCTGATGACCCGGGGGCTGGCCGAGACCGCCCGGCTGGGGGTGGCGCTCGGCGCCGACCCGATCACCTTCGCCGGCCTGGCCGGGATGGGTGACCTGGTGGCCTCCTGCTCGTCGCCGCTGGCCCGCAACCGCACCTTCGGCGAGCACCTGGGCCGGGGGGAGACCCTGGAACAGGCCCAGGCGGCCACCCGGCAGACCGCCGAGGGCGTGAAGAGCTGCCTGGCCATCCGGGACCTGGCCCGCGCGCACGGGGTGGAGATGCCGATCACCGAGCAGATCGAGCGGATCTGCCACGAGGGGATGGACCCGAGGCTGGCCGTGGAGACCCTGATGAGCCGTACCGCCAAGCCGGAGTCGTACGAGTGAGCGGCCGACCGGGGACCACGCCGCACTGGCACGACGGCACCCGGTGCGTGCACGCCGGGCTGCCCGCACCGGAGCCGGGGCAGCCGTTCCTGCCCGGCCCGGTGTTCGCCGCGCCGTACCACCTCGACCCCCGGCAGGGGCCGGCCGCGACCCCGAACGGCTACGGCCGCCCGGACAACCCGACCCGGCGGCTACTGGAGTCGGCCATCGGCGAGTTGGAGGGGGGCGACTGCCGGGCCTTCGCCTCCGGGCAGGCGGCCATCACCGGGGTGCTGCTGGCGGTGCTGCGCCCCGGCGACACCGTGCTGCTCCCCGCCGACGGCTACTTCCCGATCCGGGCGTTCGCGACCGCCACCCTGGCCGGGATGGGGGTACGGGTCGGCTTCGTGCCCACCGCCGGGCCGTACCCGTCGTTCGACGGGGTGCGGCTGGTGCTGCTGGAGACCCCGGCGAACCCGGGCCTGGACGTGGCCGACATCGCCGTACTGGCCGAGGCGGCACACGCGGCCGGCGCGCTGCTGGCGGTGGACAACACCACCGCCACCCCGCTCGGTCAGCGCCCGCTGGACCTCGGCGCGGACCTGGTGGTCGCCTCCGGCACCAAGGCGCTGACCGGCCACTCGGATCTGCTGCTCGGCTACGTCGCGTCCCGGTCGGCGGAGCTGCTGGAGACGGTCACCGGGTGGCGGACCACCACCGGCGCGGTGCCCGGGGCGTTCGACGCCTGGCTGGCGCACCGCTCGCTGGCCACCCTCGACCTGCGGCTGGCCCGGCAGAGCGCCAACGCGGCGGCGCTTGCCGAACTGCTCGCCGGTCGGGCCGACGTGACCGGGCTGCGTTGGCCGGGGCGGCCGGAGGACCCGGCTTACCCGGTGGCGTCGCGGCAGTTGCGGCGGATGCCCGGGGTGCTCTCGTTCGACCTCGGCGACGCCGACCGGGTGGCCCGGTTCGTCGCCGCGTCCCGGCTGGTCGCCGCCGCCACCTCGTTCGGCGGCGTGCACACCAGCGCCGACCGGCGGGCGCAGTGGGGCGACGACACCGCCCCCGGCTTCGTACGGCTCTCCTGCGGGGTGGAGGACACCGTCGACCTGGTCGCCGACGTGGCCGCGGCACTGGACAGCGCGGGGGCGGCCGGTCCGCTATCGTGATGCCGGCCCGCACGGGCCCCGACCCGAGGAGGTGAGTCCGATCCGTCAGACATCAGGACCGGCGCTCCCCGTCGAGTCCCCGTCGCTGCGGTAACGGAGTCCCCGTCGCCGTGACAGCGACGGTGGGAGCGTCGACGTGCGTTCCCGAAAGGCAGCACCATGGCATCCGATCCGTTCCACCACGACCACACCGCTCTCGTCGCCCGGCTGCGTGCCGCCGGCTGTGTCTACGCCGAGGACGAGGCCGCGCTGATCAGCGCCGCCGCCGGCTCGCCGCGGGAACTGGCCGCTTTCACCGACCGCCGGATCGCCGGCGAACCGTTGGAACACCTGCTCGGCTGGGCCGAGTTCTGCGGCCGACGGATCGCTGTCGACCCGGGGGTGTTCGTACCCCGGGCGCGCACCGGGCTGCTGGTGGAGGCCGCCGCGTCGGTCGCCGGGCCGGCGCCGGCGCTTGTCGACCTCTGCTGCGGGTCGGGCGCGATAAGCGTCGCGTTGGCCGACCGGCTCGCCCCGCGCTGGCTCGCCGCCGTCGACGTGGACCCGGCCGCCGTCGCCTGCGCCCGCCGCAACCTGGCCGGCCGGGACGCCACAGTGCTGCAGGGCGACCTGTACGACCCGCTGCCGCCCGACTGGCGGGGCCGGCTGGACGTGGTGGTGGCGAACGCCCCGTACGTGCCCACCCCGGCGGTGGCGCTGATGCCGGCGGAGGCCCGGCTGCACGAGGCGCCGGTGGCGCTGGACGGTGGTGCCGACGGGCTGGCCGTGCTGCGTCGGGTGGCCGCCGGGGCGGTCGACTGGCTGCGGCCCGGCGGTCACCTGGTGGTGGAGGTCAGCACCGGGCAGATCGAGGCGCTGTGTGCGGCGATGACCGGGCTGGGCCTGGTGCCGACGGTGCTGTACGCCGAGGAGTGGGACGCCACAGGCGTCCTCGCCCGCCGTCCGGGCGTGACGGGCGGCGGGAACGGGAACTAACCTCGCATCAGGCGTGGCGGAGGTGGCGGATGGGTGGCGCGGACGTACCGGTGGTGGTCGGCCTCGACAACGGTGGCACCAGCAACAACGCCACCGTGCTCAGCCTGGACGACCGGCTCCTGGTGGACGGGCTGGTGGAGATCCCCAGCGAGGTGACCGCAGGGCCGCAGGCGGCGATCGAGGCGCTGGCCCGCGCCTTCGACGGGGTGCTGACCCACACCGGCGTGCGCCGTGAGCTGGTCCGGGCGGTGGGGTTGGACACCCCCGGCCCGGCCAGCGCCACCGGCGTCATCTCGTCCCGGGGTTCGACGAACTTCGCCCAGCCGGCCTGGCACGGCTTCGACGTGCGGGGCGCGCTGGAGCGGCGGCTCGGCCTCCCGGTGGTCTACCACAACGACGGCAACGCCGCCGCGCTCTACGCCCACCACGTCCACTTCGGAGCGGATGCGGTCACCCGGTCCTCGGTGGCGGCGATCGTCGGCACCGGGCTCGGCGGCGGGGTGGTGGTCGACGGCCGAGTGGTCACCGGGGCGGCCGGGATGGCCGGCGAGTTCGGCCACGTGCACATCCCGATGGGCGGGCTGCTCGCCCCCGGCCAGCCGGAACCGCGGTGCGCCTGCGGTTTCGTCGGCGACGCGGAGAGCGTCGCCTCGTTGACCGCGATCGGGCGCAACCTGCTGCCGTACTGGCTGTCCCGGTATCCCGGGCACCCACTGGCCCAGGAGCCGCCCGCGCGGGCCGCCAAGCTGCTCCGGGGGTACGCCGAGCAGGGTGACCCGCTGGCCCGGGAGGTCTTCGCCCAGCAGGCGGCGGCGCTCGGCCTGTTGTTCACCATCGCGGCGAACTTCACCGACCCGCACGCGTACTTCGTCGGTGGTGGGGTGGTGGAGGCGACGCCGGAGTTCCGGGACTGGTTCCTCGACACCGTCCGCGCGCACACCGTGCTCCGGGCGGAGCAGGCCGCGCTGGCCACCTTCGCCCTGGTCCCGGACCGGGACATGGCCGGGGCACGCGGGGCCGCCATCGCCGCCGCCGAATCGGTACGCCCCGACGCCACCCGGGGTGACTGACCCGCCCGGCTGGCCCACTGACCCGACCCGCTGGCCGGACGCGCCCGCCCCCGCAGCGCGTCGGTGCACTGCGGGGGCGGGCGGGGTCAGCGGCGCGGCGGGGCGGCGGCGAAGGCGGCCCAGGCGGCGGGTGGGAAGAGCAGCACCGGGCCGGTCGGGTCCTTGGAGTCGCGGATCGCGACCCGGCCCGGCAGCGGGGCCAGCTCGACGCAGGCCCCCTCGTCCCCGCTGCGGCTGCTCTTTCGCCAGGCGGTCCTGGACAGGGCCGCGCTGATCGTCGGTGTCATCGGTCTCCTACCGTCCCTTCACCAGTTGCAGAAGCAGGTCGCGGCTGTCCGCCGGGCTGAGCGCCACGGTCCGCAGGTGTTCCATGATCTTGGTGCAGGTACGCAGGTCGCCCGGCCGGTCCAGGACCATCTGACCGGCGACGGTCTCCACCGAGGCGATCAGCGGGTCCTCCGGGTCGGCGAACTCCAGGATGTGCAGCGAGCCCCGGGTGCCCCGGTGGTAGCCGGCGGAGAGCGGGATCACCTGGACGGTGATGTTCGGCAGCTCCGACGTCTTGAGCAGGTGGCTGAGCTGCGCCCCCATCACCGTGTGGTCACCCACCGGGCGCAGCAGCGCGCCCTCGTCGATGATCGCGTCGAGAATCGGTGGTTCGGCGGCGGTGATCCGTTGTTGCCGGTCCAGGCGGAGCTTGACCCGCTGCTCGACCTGCTCGTCGGTGAGGGTGTGCGGGCCGCCCCGCATCACGCCCCGGATGTAGTCGGCGGTCTGGAGGAGCCCCGGCACGATCGACGGTTCGAAGTTGGCGATGCCGGTGGCCTCGGCCTCCAGGGCGATGAAGTCGATCGTGCGTTTGTCCAACAGGTGTGAGTAGGGCACCCACCAGCCGGGCTTGCGGGTGTCCTTGGCGAGCTGGACCGCCGCGGCGATCTCCTCGGGCCGTACCCCGTAGAGGCTGAGCAGCGCGCGGACGGTGGCCGGGTTGACCAGGGTCTGCGCGTTCTCGTAGCGGCTGAGCGTGCTGCGGGTGCTGTTGATCTCGTCGGCGGCGGCCTCCAGGGTGAGGCCGGCGGCTTCCCGGTGGGTGCGCAGGGCGATGCCCAGGCGGCGAGCCCGAGCGGTCTTCGGTGCCATACGTTGATGGTGACACACGTCGATGGGAATCAGTGCATGAGAGAAGGTCGATGAGAGTTGCATTCATGCATGTCCACATGGCACTCTGTGACTACGTCCTCACCAACGGTTGTCGTGGCGACGGCGATGGTGAGTGACCGGAGGGGATGAGGCGCGTGGCGATCGGGTTTACTCCCCCGTTCCCGATCGTCACGCGCCGCCGCCGCCATCCGTCTGGAAGGGACTTCGGACTGTGAGAGGCCTGATGACGGCGATGACCCGGTTCCTGGTGGTGCTCAGTGACGTCCGGCCCATGGAGACGGAGGGACGCGACGAGCGGTCCTGTCCCGAGCGGCGCCGCCAGGTGGTGGGTGCCAACAGCAGGGAGGCTGCCGACCGGATCGCCGGGGCGTTCATGGCGCTGGGCATGGTCCGGGCCGGGCGACAGCGGGTGAAGGTGATCGCCGTCGGTCGGCGACGCCGCGTCCTGCCGCCCGGACGGGGCTGACCGTCACGTACCGTATCGGGGTGGATGACCGTTTGCGAGGGTGACTCGCGTCCTGCCGGGTATCCCCATCGGCGCGTCGCCACCCACAGTAAGGTCAGTCGGGTGAGCGCAGCTGACGGCTCCGCAGTCGCGTATCGAGAGGTGACCCGAGTGACCACCCCAGGCAAGACCCGCGTGGCGATCGTCTTCGGCGGACGCAGCCCCGAGCACGGCATCTCCTGCGTCAGCGCCGGCAGCGTGCTCGGCGCGCTGGACCCCGACGAGTACGACGTGGTGCCGGTCGGCATCACCCGGCAGGGCCGGTGGGTGCTGACCAGCGGGGAACCGGGCGAGTTGGCGATCCGGGCGCGCAAGCTCCCGGAGGTCACCGCCGGGGCCGGCGTCGAGGTGGTGCTCCGGGCCGACCCGACCGCCGGTGGCCTGCTGGTGCTCGACCCGACCGAGGGCCCCCGGGCGCTCGCCGACGTCGACGTGGTCTTCCCGGTGCTGCACGGCGCGTACGGCGAGGACGGCACCATCCAGGGCATGCTGGAGATGGCCGACATCCCCTACGTCGGCGCGAACGTCTTCGCCTCCGCCGCCGCTATGGACAAGGAGTTCACCAAGAAGCTCTGCGCCGTCGAGGGCATCCCGGTCGGGCCGTACGCGGTGCTGCGCAACGGGGTGACCCTGAGCGAGGCCGACAAGCAGCGGCTGGGGCTGCCGGTCTTCGTCAAGCCGTCCCGGGCCGGCTCGTCGTTCGGCATCACCCGGGTCGACGACTGGGCACAGCTGGACGCCGCCGTCGCCACCGCCCGTGAGATCGACACCAAGGTGCTGGTCGAGGCCGCGATCGTCGGCCGGGAGATCGAGTGCGGTGTGCTGGAGGGTGAGGCCGGCGGGGCGCCCGAGGCGTCAGTGCTGGCCGAGGTCCGGATGGTCGGCGACCGCGAGTGGTACGACTTCGAGGCCAAGTACCTCTTCGCCGACGAGGTCTGCGAGTACGACGTCCCCGCCGGCCTGCCCGACCGGGTCACCCGCCAGGTCCAGGAGTACGCCACCCGCGCGTTCACCGCGCTGGACTGCGCCGGCCTGGCCCGGGTCGACTTCTTCGTCACCCCCGACCTGGACGTCTACCTCAACGAGATCAACACGATGCCCGGGTTCACCCCGACGTCGATGTTCCCCCGGATGTGGGCGGCCAGCGGCCTGGAGTACCCGAAGCTTGTCAACCGGCTGATCCGGACGGCCCTCGGCTCCGGTTCGCGCTGACCTCCGCGCCGGCGGTGGCCGGCCCTTCCGCAGACCGGCGTCCGGGCGTGGTCCCGACGCCGGTTCCGCCGATGTGGCGGTATCCCCGCACCTCGGATACCGCCACATCGGCGGAACGTCGCCTTGTCGGCGGCCGGACAGCTGGCCCGACTAGTGGGCAAGGGAACGCCGCTGGGGCAGCTCCACGTCGTCCAGGTCCAGGGCCGGCCCGCGACCGGCCCGCCTGGCCCGACACCGCGAACGTCATGGTCATGGCACTAGTTGACAACCCACTTCGCGTAATCGCCCGCCCCACTCGGAGGCGGGGATGGAGACGAAGAGGGAGACGGAGACGGAGACGACGAGGGGGAGGGGGGCGGGCTTCCACCCTCATTCAGGCACGACATCAGGACGACGATCGTCCCAGGCGTCGGGCTGTTCCCGTAGATGGAGAGACACCAGCCGCCTGACAGGCCGCTCAGCAATCTGCCGCCATTGGTGAGAGTCCACTGCTGGTTGGGGTTAGTGGAACCGCAGGTCCAGTCGAGCACGGAAGTTCCGTTGGCGGTCACGCCATTCAGGACATCGACACATCGTTGCGGATCGGCTTGGGAGGAAAGAGTGCCAGCGTTCCCAGCGCTGAAAGCCCAGCTCATAGGCTTCCCGCCTTGGGTGCATGGCATGACGACCAGCGGCGCCCCATCGATCGTGTTGCCGTTGTAGAGCGTGAGACACAATCCGGAGTCTGGATTCTTGAGCTGGTAGTAGTTGGCGTTGACACCCGCTTTCGTGTCATTCCGACCGGGAGCTTCCAGTTGCGCCGTCGCGCCGGCGGCCGGCCATACCAGAAGACTCAGCGCGAGAAGGGCGGCCCCGAATCCTGCCGTGAGGGCACGGCGATCACGATGGAGATGAATCATACGGTGATCCATTCGTAGACGTGAATACTCTTCGTTAGTATCCGGACGCGGGCGGGAGATTGCAATACCCGTTCGGCCATTGCATCGATCACCGCTCCTCCTCCTGGTCGCCTGGCGATCTTTCCAGGCAGGGCCCGACCACGGGTGGGTCGAGTTGGGTCGGGGCCCGCAGCGGCATTTCCCATTGGTGGGAAAAGTGGCGTCGGTGATGGCGGTCGCGGCCGGGTGGCACGGATTCCTGACAATGTCCGGCGTTGTGATCAATAGAATCAATTCAATATGCTGCCGGAGCTTGGATGGTGTGAGGGGCATTAGGAGGTCCTCTTGAAATCCGCTCTGCGTTGGACTGTGAGTGCCGGTGCGGCATTTACCCTGATCCTGACCGGTGCGCCGGCAGCCGAGGCGAATTCGACAACTGTCGCCCAGAAAGGAAACATCACCGCGATTGCCCGTACCCTGGACGGCCGGGCCATCACCAACGAGAAAATCGCCAAGGAGGTCGCCGACTTCTGGACCCCGGCGCGCATGGCGTCCGCCGTCGACCTGGACTTCCCGAAGTCGGCGTCCGCCACCCAGTCGACCGGCCGCGCGCCGAGGCCGACCGGGCCTGCCGGTTCGGTCGCGCCGGTGACGCCGCGCATCGCCGGCGGCCCCAGCACGCTGCTGAACGAGGCGGTGACCGTGGGCAAGGTCTACTTCACCGTCCCCGGCGGCGGCACCGCCTCCTGCTCGGCCAGCACTGTCGCCAGCGCCAAGCGGCGGCTGGTGGTGACCGCCGGCCACTGCGTCCACCAGGGCGCCGGCGGTGGGTGGTACACCAACTGGCAGTTCGTCCCCCGGTACCGCAACGGCGTCCGGCCGTTCGGCACCTTCGTGGCGTACACCCTCTCCACCCGTGGCGCGTGGGCCAGCTCGTCGAGCTACGCCGAGGACATGGGCATCGCGGTGATGTCCAACGGCGGCATCTACAACGCCAAGGTCGTCGACACCGTCGGCGGCAACGGCCTGCGCTGGAACTGGGGCTACAGCGTCGCTGTCACCGCCCTCGGCTACCCGTCCAACCTCGGCGGCGGTGAGAGCCAGCAATACTGCCAGGGCACGACCTGGGACGCGGGCGGCCAGCAGATCCGGATGAGCTGCAACATGACCTACGGTTCCAGCGGCGGACCCTGGTTGCAGGAATACAACGACTCGATCGGTGCCGGATACATCAACAGCACCGTCAGCCACGGCGACAATCCGGGTAACGGGCAATTCGACGGCCCGTACTACGACGACGACATCAAGAGCCTGTACGACTACGCGGAAGCCGGCTCTCCCGCGTAATTCCCTCCCCCGACAGTGCCCTGGCCGCCGGCCAGGGCACTGTCGTGCCTTCCCGTCGTGGAAATGCGCGCCGGGTGTCGGGAAATTGTCAGGACCCGCGCCGGATCTAGTTGGGCGTCGTGCGCAGGGGAGGTCGCTGGGTGGCGCGCTGCGGGGGTGGCTGCCCATGGGCAGCCGGCCGCACCCCGGCGCGCTGCACGAAGATGCTCCGCCGGACCACCGCCCGGTCCCGGGCGTCGAGCTGATAGACATCCAGCCAGACCCACCCGTCGTACGTCGGCCGGTCGTCGATCCGGATCAGCCGGCACCGGATCGGGCGGATGAACTGCACACTGGCGGCCCTGGTGATCAGCAGCAGGTCGCCGGGCTTCACGGCGTACCCCTGTCAGTCTGCGCATGTCGGTTGGTCTGCGCGGGCCGGTCGGTCGACCCGCCCTGTTCACCGGTGGCGGGCTCGCGGGGTTGCCGGTCGGGGCGGTCGCGCCAGGCGCGGACGGTGTCGGCGGCTGCGGTGAGGCGGCGGCAGGAGCCGTCGGGGCGGCAGCGGGGGGCAGGCGTTGCAGTGGTGGAAGTCGACCACGTAGCCGGCCATCAGGACGCGGAACGGCGGCCCGGGTCGTCCCTCAAACATGGCGGGTGCCCCGCTCGACGCCCGTTCCTGTCCGGCGCACCGCTGGGCAGGTTGGCATGTGCAGCCTCATCGGCGGTGCCCCCTGACCGCGTTCCGTGCCCGCCACTACGCGGCGGAGGTCAGCAACGGAAGGTCCCGCGCGAAGATCACCGTAGGGCTGTTCCACGCCGGTCGGCCCGCCCCGCATCCCTCCCGGTGTGCCCGATGGTGTCGGCCTTCTGCGGGGCACTCGACCGACCGACCACATCGACCGGATGATCCGGGCGCTGGAACCAATTCCATCGGGGCACAGTGCCACCTCCATTGATCGTCGACAGGCCGCCCTGTCCGCCACGATGAGTCCGAAACGGATCGAGGTGCAACGTCTCATCGAGAAATTCAGCGAAAGATGTTGACGATGCCTCATCGGGCCCGCCATCTGTTTCAGATGAGACAGGTGACGCACGGTGTTGAGACGGGAAGCGGAACGTGAGCGACGGATCTTCGGTCCCCCGCAGGCAGCTCGGCCGGTTGCTGGAGAGGTCATCCCTGCATGGTTCGAGTTGTACGTGGGGCTGGAAGCGGCAGCACGCCAGATCCGCCACTACGAGACGATGTTGATCCCGGGCCTGCTGCAATCTCCGGAGTACATGGCGGCGGTGTTCGAGAGCAAGCCTGGGCGTGCCGCACAGGAAGTGGCGCGGAAGGTGTCCCTTCGGCTGGAGCGGCAGCGTCTGCTGTCTCGACGCCGCCCGGTCGCTCCGACCTTCGAGGCCATCATCGACGAGGCGGTCATCCGCCGACCCATCGCCGATGTGGAGGCGTGGCGCAGGCAACTTGCGCATACCGTGAACGCCGCTCAAGCGCCCAACGTGTCGGTCCGCATCGTTCCGCAGTCGGCTGGTCCGCACATGGTCTTTGTCGCGAGCGCCTTCATTTTTCTGGATTCTCCGGCCCTCGGCACCCGCCCTGCCGAACCCTCCACTATCTACAGCGCGTCGCTCACCGGCAGTCTCTACCTGGACGGCCCGAACGAGCTGGAAACCTACTCCGAAGCCTGGCAGGCGCTCTCGGCGCTTGCCCTCGACGAGCGTGAGTCCGAGGATCTCATCGGACGTGTGATCAAGGAGACCTACGATGAATGAGCTGGCAAGTTCTCGCTGGCGCAAGAGCACACGCAGTGCCGAGGGCGCGTGTGTGGAGTTCGCCGACAGTCTGGCTGTCGGGGTGGGAGTGCGGGACAGTAAGGATGTTGCCGGGCCGGTACTGGTGTTCTCCGCCCAGTCCTGGCGGAGCTTCCTCGCCACCATCCGCCAGCCTCACTGACCGGCCCTTTGAGGCGTCGCACCCTCTGAGTTCCGGTGTCGACGGGCCTGTTTCGCCTGACGACTGATGGCCCAGGCGTCGGCGACCGGCCCGATGTGGCGGAGCTTGTCGGGATTGATGACCGCCCGGATGGTCTGCACCTGTCCGTCGTGCACATCGAGGGCGAGGACCTGGAGCACCCTGCCATCCGGGTCGCGGAAGATCACGCCGGGCTGGCCGTTGATCTCGTGCGGCGCGAACGACACGTCGATCCGGGTCAGCCAGGGCAGGACCGTGCCCAGCACCCGGGCCACGTTCTCTGCGCCCGTCACGGCCCTGGCCAGCTGCGGGGCCTTGCCGCCGCCGTCGCCGACCAGCTGCACCTCGGCGGCCAGCAGCTCGCGCAGTTCGTCGACGTTGCCGTCGGTCAGCGCGTCGAAGAACCGGGTCGCCAGCCTCTGCCGTTCCTGGCGGTCCGCCTCGAAGCGCGGCTGCCCGGCCGCCATGTGCCGGCGTGCCCGTACCAGCAGTTGCCGGCATGCCGGCTCCGATCGGCCGACCGCGCCGGCGATCTCGTCGAACCCGAAGGCGAACACGTCCCGCAGCACGAACACCACCCGCTCCAACGGGCTGAGCCGCTCCAGCAGCAGCAACGCCGCCATCGACACCGAGTCGGCCAGCTCCACCGACCGTGCCGGGTCCTGGTACGGGTCGTGCAGCAGCGGCTCGGGAAACCACGGGCCCACGTACTCCTCCCGCCGCCTCCGCGCGGAGCGCAACACATCGATCGAGAGTCGGGTCACCGTGGTCGACAGGAAAGCCCTGGTCGACGTGGGCCGGGTCGCTGAGCCGTCAAAGCGCAGCCAGGTTTCCTGCACCGTGTCCTCGGCCTCACCCACACTTCCCAGGATCCGATAGGCGATCGAGAACAGCAGCGGTCGCAGTTCCTCGAACTCCTCGACCTTGGTCACGCGGAACCCCTCCCACCCACTCGTGTGCACCTGCGCGGGCTCCGAGCCCGGTGGCCCGTAGTCGGGACACCGGGCCGGTGGCTGCTGTGGTGCGTTCAGTGGAACTGTCCGGGCTGGTAGGCGCCGGCCGGCTGCCGGGTGATGATGTTCATCCGGTTCGCCAGGTTCATGAACGAGACCAGGAACACCAGCGCGACCAGTTGCTCGTCGTCGTAGTGCTTGGCGGCGTCCGTCCACACCTCGTCGCTGACCCCGCCGGCCGCGTCCGCCACCCGGGTTCCCTCCTCCGCCAGTGCCAGCGCGGCCCGCTCGGCCTCGGTGAACACCGTGGCCTCCCGCCAGGCCGCGACCAGGTTCAGCCGCACCGACGTCTCGCCCGCCGCAGCGGCGTCCTTGGCGTGCATGTCGACGCAGACGGCGCAGCCGTTGATCTGGCTCACGCGCAGCGCCACCAACTCCTGGGTGGCGGTCGGCAGCGGTGACTCCTTCAACGCCTTGCCCGCCGACATCATGTGCTTGAGGGCCCTGCCGGCGGTCGGGGCGGCGAGGAAGTTCAGTCGGGCGTCCATGATGTGCTCCTCTGCGGTCGTTCATGGCTACACCCCCTGAGACGGGGCAGCCCACCGCCCAGTGACATGTCCGAACGTGACCCGCATCTCCCCGCTCGGCGGCTGACGTCGCCCGCTAACGGGGGCGGGACCCCCGCATGAACTGGTCGACGGCGGTCTGGGTGATCCCGTCGAGCAGCTCTGCTGCCACCAGGTTGCCGTTGACCAGGGTGGCGATGCCCTGCAACGTCGCGAACAGCACGATGCCGGCGCGGTCCGGGGGGCCGGGCTCCAGCAAGCCCTGGGCCTGCCCCTGGGCGATCAAATCGTCCATCAGCCCGAACGGCCCGGCGGCGGCGACGACGAGATGGTCGGCCCCCTGGCGGTGCTTGGCCGTGAACATCAGCTCCAGCAGCGCGGCGTCCTCGGTGGCGAACCGCAGGTAGGCGGCGGCCATGGCGTGCAGGCGCGGCCCGAAGTCGTCCCCGGCGGCGGCGAGCGCCGCACACAGTTCGGCGTGCAGCCGGGCGAAGCCGGCCTCGGCGAGGGCGTCGAGCAGCGCCTGCCGGTCGGGGAAGTGCCGGCGTGGCGCGGCGTGGCTGACGCCGACCTCCCGGGCCAGTTCACGCAGCGAGAGCTGGCCCGCGCCGTGTTGACGCAGGCTGCGCTCGGCCGCCGCGAGCAGCGTCGAGCGAAGGTTTCCATGGTGGTACGCGGGCACGACGGTCATCGTAGTCGACAAAAAGTCGTCGTTGCATACATTGTTGTCGCCGGCTACATTGTTTTCCATGACAACATTCACGCCCGCCCAGGTTCCCGCCATGACCGGCCGTACCGTCGTCGTGACCGGGGCGAACAGCGGCATCGGCCGGATCGCCGCCCGGGTGCTCGCCGCCCGGGGCGCCCACGTCGTGCTCGCCGTCCGGGACACCGCGAAGGGCGCTGCCGCCGCCGCGACCATGACCGGCGAGGTCGAGGTCCGCCGGCTCGACCTGGCCGACCTCGCCTCGGTCCGGGCGTTCGCCGAGGGCTGCACCGGGCCGATCGACCTGCTGATCAACAATGCCGGGCTGATGATCCCGCCGCTCGGCCGTACCGCGGACGGGTTCGAGCTCCAGTTCGGCACCAACCACCTCGGCCACTTCGCGCTCACCAACCTGCTGCTGCCGCAGATCCGGGAGCGGGTGGTGACCGTCTCCTCCAGCGGGCACCGGGCCGGGAAGATCGACTTCGACGACCCGAACTGGGAGCGCCGGTCCTACCGGGCGTTCCCCGCGTACGCGCAGTCGAAGCTGGCGAACCTGTTGTTCACCGCGGAGCTGCACCGCCGCCTCACCGAGGTCGGCTCGCCGGTGCGGGCGACCGCCGCCCACCCCGGCCTGGCCGCCACCAACCTGCTCGGGCACCTCGACCACGACCGCTCCCTGTGGAACCGGCTCCAGACGACCCTCGTCAACCGCTTCGCCCAGAGCGAGGCGGACGGCGCGCTGCCCACCCTCTACGCGGCGGTGGCCGACATCCCGGGCGGCAGCTACGTCGGGCCCGACGGATTGCTCGAAGGGCGCGGTGCGCCCAAGCTCGTCGGCCGGTCGAAGGCAGCCCGGGACGGCGCTACCGCCCGTCGCCTGTGGACGGTCTCCGAGGAGCTGACCGGCGTCACCTTCCCACTCGCCGCCCGGCCCACCCGGTAGGCGGTGCGAGTCGGAGCCCCGCGCCGCAGGTGGATCGAGCGGGTGACCGCTCAGCGGCGGCGCAGCGTCGGGTCGAGCAGGGCGGGCGGGGCGTCGTGCTTCTCGTCCGGGGCCAGGTCGACGCCGGGGGCGACGATCGCGTCGATCGCGTCGAGCACGTCGGCGGTGAGCACGGTGTCGGCGGCGGCGAGCTGGCTGCGCAGGTGGTCCGGCGTGCGGGGACCGATGATCGCGCTGGTCACGGCGGGGTGCGCGGTGACGAAGCCGAGCGCGAGCTGGATCAGGGTCAGCCCGGCCCCGTCGGCGACCTTGGCCAACTGCTCGACGGCGTCGAGCCGGGCCCGGTTGGCGGCGACGGTGAGGTCGAAGCGCTGCGGCAGGACGTCGGCGCGGTGGGTGGCGATCTCCCGGCCCGCCCGGACCGCGCCGGACAGCCAGCCCGAGGCGAGCGGGCTCCAGGCGAGCACGCCCAGCCCGTACTGTGCGGTGACGGGCAGCACGTGCGTCTCGATGCCGCGTTGCAGGATCGAGTAGCTGGGCTGCTCGGTGACGTACCGGCTCAGGCGGTGCTCCCGGGCGGCCCACTCGGCCTGCACGATCCGGTACGCCGGAAACGTCGAGCTGCCGAAGTAGCGGATCTTGCCGGCCCGCTGGAGGTCGGTCAGCGCGGACAGCGTCTCCTCGTCGCTCGTGGTCGGGTCCCACCTGTGGATCTGGTATAGGTCGACGTGGTCGACGCCGAGCCGGCGCAGGCTGTCGTCGAGCGCGGTGACCAGCCAACGCCGCGAGCTGCCCTGGTGGTTGCGCTCGTCGCCCATCGGCATGCTCGCCTTGGTGGCCAGCACGACGTCGTCGCGGCGGCCGGCGATGGCCCGGCCGACAAGTTCCTCCGACTCGCCCTGGCTGTACCGGTCGGCGGTGTCGATCAGGTTGATCCCTCCCTCCAGGGCGGCGTCGATGATCGCGGTGGCCTCGTCCTGGCCGGTCCGACCGATGGCGCCGAAGTTCATCGCGCCGAGCGCGAGGGTGCTGACCTGCACGCCGGTGCGGCCGAGGGTGCGGTACTGCATGGCTGTTCCTCCTGGGGATGACGGCGGCCGTCCCCGCGCTGGCGGTCGGCCGGCCGGTTCTGGCATCATGACTCAAGCGGAACAATGTTCCGCTAAGAACTATACGGAACCATGTTCCGCTTGCCAAGGAGGGTGGAGGCGTGGGCGCGATGACCGGCCGCGACGGGGGAGCGGCGTCGCCGGCCCCACGCAAGCGGGCCGACGCCCGGCGTAACGAGGCGACGCTGCTGGAGGCCGCCGCCGCGGCCTTCCTCGCTGTCGGCGTCGACGCGCCCGTCCGCGACATCGCCGCACGGGCCGGCGTCGGCGTCGGTACGATCTACCGCCACTTCCCGACCCGGGCGGACCTCATCGTCGCCGTCTACCGGCACCAGGTGCAGGCGTGCGCCGAGGCCGCGCCGGCCCTGCTCGCCACCAGCGGTACGCCGCACGCCGCCCTGGCCACCTGGATCGACCTGTTCGTCGACTTCCTGGTCACCAAGCACGGCCTGGCCGGGGCGCTGCAGTCCGACGACGCCGCCTTCGAGACGCTGCACGGGTACTTCCTCGACCGGCTCGTCCCCGCGTGCGCCCAGCTGCTCGACGCCGCCGCCGAAGCCGGCGAGATCCACCCCGGCCAGAACGCCCAGGAGTTCCTGTTCGCCGTCGGCAACCTCTGCGCCGGCCGCGCCCCCTACTACGACGCACGCCGCATGGTCGGGCTCCTCGTCGCGGGGCTGCGCCTGCGCTGAGGGGGCAGTGCCCAGTGGCCCGGACACTTGCCCCCTCTGGCCGGGCGTCGTCCGTTCAGCCGCGCCGACCGGCCGACGCGGGTGGGCGGGAGTAGTGCTCGGCGACGGCGGCGAACGCGGCCTTCGGCTCCCAGGGAAGGCCGGGATACGTCTCGCCGGTGCGGCCGTCGAGCACCTTGACGATTCCGGGGCTGGCGAGGTCGAGGTCGTCCCGGGGATCGCCGTCCGGCCGGTGCGGCAGGCTGGGTAGCGCGAAGAGGTGGACGAAGGCGCTGTCGACGCCCTCGCTGTCGAAGATGTCGAGCAGTTCGCGCAGGTATGCGGCCTGACCGTCCTCGTCGCGCTCGTACACTCCGTCCAGTCGCCGGGGCTTCCCGCTGGTCGCGTCGTACTCGATGATCTCCATGCTGCGTGGTGCGACTTCGCCCGCGCCGCGCCAGGTCGCGGTGCCGAAGCCGGTGACGGCGACCGGCTTGGGCTGGTCGACCAGCCGGCGTACGCCGTCGCGGAACTGGTCGGCGACCTCGGCGGACCGGATGAGTTCGACGGTCACCACGTCGAACAGGTCCCAGTCGACGCCCTCGAACGGGATCGCGGCGTAGGTGACCTTGCCGTGGAAGCGTTCGCGGACCGCCGCCACTGTGGTGCGCAGGAACTTGTCGAGGCGGACGCGGACCTCGGCGATGCGCTCGGCGCGGCCGTTCGGGTCGGTAAACAGGTGGTGGAGGCGGTCCGCGAGACGCTCCCCGGCGATGAAGCCACGGTTCATGATGCTCAGCTCGGCGCCGGTGACGAACACGACCTCGGCCCCCGTCGCGCGGAGCCGCTCGGCCCGCTCGGCGCAGTCGAGGAACAGCGCGCGGATCAGGTCGGGTTCCAGCTCCAGTGGATACGGCGAGAACCAGACCTCCAGGCCGAGTTCGGCGGCGGTGCGGGCGGCCGACTCCAGCCGCCCGGGATCGCCGCCGACCAGGTGTACGGCGGTGCAGTGCAGGTCGTCCCGAATGATGGCCAGTTCCCGGCGGACCACCTCGGGGTCCCAGTGCGGTACCGAACTGACGCCGTCGGTGACGAAGCCGGTGTCGTAGGCCATGCCCTTGGCGCGCATGTCGGCCCCTTTCGATCGTGGTGCTCCAAGACGGTTCGGAGGAACCGTAGCACAAACTTGCGCGCACGCAAGTTTGCGTGCACGTACCGAGTGTGCGAAAGTGGCACCGTGAGCAGTCCATCGACGCTGCGGGAACGGAAGAAGCGGGCCACCCGGGAGGCGCTCCAGTCGGCGGCCCTGCGCCTCGCGCTGGAACGCGGGCCGGACAACGTCCGCGTCGAGGAGATCGCCCAGGCGGCGGGCGTGTCGCCCCGGACCTACAACAACTACTTCCCGAGCCGGGAGCAGGCGATCGTCGCCGGGGTCGCTGCGGACCGCGCGGCCGGGATCGCGGGGGCCGTGCTCGCCCGGCCGGCCGGGGTCGGCCTCGGTGACGCGGTCATCGACGCCGTCGTGGGCCTGTACACCGACCCCGGCGACCATCCCCCCGCCGCGCTGCTGATGATCGCCGCCAGCCCCGCGCTGCGCGCCTGCTACGTCGACGCGGTCACCACGATCGACGAACCGCTCTTCGAGGCGGTCACCGCCCGCTGCCCAGGCATCGAACTTCTGACCGCCCGGGTGCTCTCCGCCGCCGTCGGCGCGGCGACCAGGGTGGCGCTGCGGCAGTGGCTGGACGGCACGAGCGAGGTGCCGTCGATGGCCGGGTTCGTGGTGCCGTCCGGGCCACTGCCGGACCTCGTCCGGGCCGCGTTGCTGCCGCTCGCCCCCGCCTTCGACACCGCAACTGCCTGACCCGCCGCCCCGACCCGCTGCCTGCCCGCCGGCCGGACGCCGTCTGCCGCCCGACCGCTGCGGGGAACCCCGCCCCCGTCGGGCGGGAGCCGGTCGTGCGTGGTGCCGACGCACGATCCGGTCCCGGCCCGGCAGGGGCGGGTGCCCAAGCCGGACCGGGCACCGGACCGGCCCGGGCGGACGTCCCGAACGGGGTGGTCAGGTACGGGACAGGGCGCGGTCGCTGACCGAGGACTGGAGCCCGAACTGGCGGGCCCGGCGCTCGGCGAAATCGGTGAGCCCCTGGCTGTCGGCGTAGTCGAGGCTGTAGAGGTCCAGCTCCAACTGGAGCAACTGCTCGGCGATCTGGGCGTGGAACTCCAGCACGTCGGGCGGCCAGGCGGCGTAACCCTGGTCGGTCCACCGGGCCGAGAACGACTCGAAGACGATCCCGTCGACGATCTCGGCCAGCCGGGGCAGCATGCCGAACCCCCGGTTGGCCAGCAGGTACGCCGGCTGGGCCTCCTCCCGGACCGCGGCGACCAGGGTGAGCAGGTGCGGCACGTCCTCCGGGAAGGTCAGCTCGACGTTGAGCGTGTCCAGGAAGAGCCCGGCGAAGCCCTGCGCGATCGCCTGTTTCGCCTGCTTCACCACGTGCGCCACCCAGAGCGGATGGTCGACGTGGACGAACGCGCCACCCCAGTCCGGGTTGCGTTCCTGCCGCTGCCAGGGCGCGGGTGGCCCCTGGTCCTCCGACAGCGACAGGTAGCCGAGCGTCTGCACGTCCTGCTCGGCGAGGTAGCGCAGCTCGGCCGGCCGGTAGAAGTCCGGTTGCAGGACCACCCGCACGTACCTGGTGAGTTCGGGCAGCCGGCCGTCGCCGTAGTAGAAGCAGATCGGGCGTCGGTTCGTCACGTCCATCCGTGCTCCTGGTACCAGGCGAACGTGCTGCGTACCCCCTCTTCCAGGCTGACGCCCGGCTCGTAGCCGGTCAGCTCGCGCAGCCGGGACAGGTCCGGGCAGCGGCGGGCGACCGATCCCGGTGGCGCGCTCCGGGGCACGATGGCGGGGCTCACCCCGGCCACCCGCAGGACCAGCTTGGCCAGGTCGCCGATGTTGGTCTCCTCCCGGTCGTTGCCGATGTGCACGATCTGCCCGGCGGCGGCAGGTGCCCCCATCAGCCGCAGCATCGCCTCGACCGCGTCGTCCACGTGGCAGAACGCCCGGTACTGGTCGGCGCCGGGGACCGGGAACGGGTCGGCCCCGCGCAGGGCACGCAGGGACATCTCCGGGATGACGTGGTCGGCGCCCATCCGGGGGCCGTACACGTTGTGGAATCGGCCCACCACGGTCTCGAAGCCCTTGGCGCGGGCGGTGTGCAGGAAGGCGGCCTCGCCGAGCAGCTTGCTGGCCGCGTACGCGAAGCGGGGGGCCGCGATGTCGGAGATCATCGTCGGCACCGTCTCGGCCGTCGGCACCGGCACCACCCCGGCGGTGACGCCCCCGGCGTAGACCTCGCTGGTGGAGGCGAAGAAGACCCGCTCACCCGGGGCCACCCAGTCGAGCAGGTGCAGCGCGGAGAGGGTGTTGACCCGGATCACCCGGGCCGGATCCTGCTCCACGTTGCGCACCCCGACGACGGCGGCGAGCAGGTAGATCTGGTCCCAGCCGGTCGGCAGCGCGGCCCAGGTGTCCGGGCTGGTCAGGTCGCCGGAGATCACCTGTACGGCCGGATCGGCGCGCAGCCGGTCGAGGTCGGCGTCGTCGCGGCCCCGGGAGAAGTCGTCCACGATAGTCACCTGGTGACCGTCGGCGACGAGACGGCGGGCCAGGTGCAGGCCGATGAAGCCGGCCCCGCCGAGCAGCAGTGCCCTCATGCGGACACCGCCCCGGCGGTCGCCGCGCCGGCGCCGGCGGCAGCGCCGGCCGTACCGCCGTCGTCACCCGGACCGGTCGGTGCGGGCGGCAGGTAGCCGAGTCCGGCGTAGCGCACCCCGGCGGCCATCACCGCGTCGCCGTCGAGCACCCGCCACGAGTCGTAGACGAACGCCGGGGGCGTCGCGCCGAGCACCTCCGGTACCCGCAACGCCCGGTAGTCCGGATGGTCGTTGATGATCAGCACGGCGTCCGCCTCGGTGAACGCCTTGTCCAGGCTGACCGGTTCGCCGCCGTACTGGCGGATCACGTCGTCGGTGACCATCGGATCGTGGCCGAGGACTGTCACACCGGCGGCGGAGAAGACCCGCATCATCGGCTCGATCGGGGTGCCCCGCATGTCGTCGGTCGCCGGCCAGCCCTTGTACGCCCAGCCGAGCACCGCCAGCCGGGCGCCGAGGCTGCGCCCGCGCGACTCGACGAGCATCCGGACCACGGTCTCACCGACGTGGATCGGCAGGTACTCGTTGAGCTGGCGGGCCTTGCCGACGAGGAACGGCCGCCTGTCACCCGCACTGTCGATCATGATGTACGGGTCCTTCGAGAGGCAGCCGCCGCCCACGTACCCGGGCTTGGCCAGATCCGGGCGCGGGTAGTCGACGTTGGTCGCCCGGATCACCTCCAGCGGGTCGAGGCCGTGCCGCTCGGCGATCAACGCGATCTCGTTGCCGAACGCGTAGATCAGGTCGGTGTGGCAGTTGTTCGACAGCTTCACCAACTCGGCGGTCTCCAGCCCGGAGACCGGGACGACGGTGCGTGCCAACCCGTCGAAGAACTCGACCCCGGCGGCGAGGCTCTCGTCGTCCAGGCCGCCTACCACCTGCGGCAGCTCGACGAGTTCCCGCAGCGCCTGGCCCTGGATGGTCCGCTCCGGGGCCATCACCAGCTTCACCCGCTCACCCCAGGCGGCCTGGAGCTCCGGCAGCACCACCCGGCGGCTGGTGCCGACCGGCACCGTGCTGCGCACCACCACCAGGGTGTCCGGGCGGCAACTGGCGGCCACCACCCGGGCGGCGGCGGCCAGGTTCGCCAGGTTGGGGCGGTGGGTCATGTTGTCCACCGGCGTCGACACGCTGATCACCGCCACGTCGACGGTGTCCTTCGGCAGGTCGGCGGCGACGTGGATGCTCTTGCCGAGGTGGGCGGCGAAGACGTCCTCGATGCCGGGCTCGAAGATGTGCGGCCGGCCGTGCGAGAGCGCGTCCAGCACCGCCGGCGAGACGTCCGCGCCGTACACCGTGAAGCCCTTGTCGGCGAGGGCGGCGGTGAGGGTGAGCCCCACGTAGCCCAGGCCCACGACCCCGATCTTCGTACTCATCTGCGGTGTCCTCTCGTGTTACGGGTGTGTCGTGATGGGGGAGCGGTCCGCCGGCTCAGCGTGCGTCGCCGGCGGCCCAGATGTCCTTGATCGACGTCGCCAGGTCGCGCACCGGCGACCACCCCAGCTCGTGGGCGGCCCGGCCGATGTCGGCCTGGATCCAGTCGACCGCCTGCGAGCGCTGCGGCCCGACGCCGGCCTCCCGGATCGCGCCGTCGTAGCCCGCCGCGTCGGCCAGCAGCGCGACGGCCTGCCGGGCGCTGACCGCCCGGCCGCTGCCCGCGTTGACGACCCGGTGCCGCAGCGCGGGCGCGAGCGCCGCCGCCGTGATCAGCGCGGCGAGATCCCGCACGTCGACGAAGTCCCGGTACGCCGACAGCGGTCCCAGGGTGATCTCGGTCGCCCCGTCGGCCAGCGCGGCCCGGATCCGCGCCGCCGCCCGACCGAGCAGGTTCTCCTGCGACATGCCGGGACCGATCGGGTTGAACACCCGCAGCGAGACAGCGTCGACCTCGCCGGCCTCCCCGGCGAGTTGGAACAGCCGGGTCCCGGCCAGGTGGCTCACGCCGTACGCGCTGACCGGTCGGGCCGGTGCCTCCTCGGTGACCGGGACGCGCTGCGGCAGCGGCCCGTACTCGCCGGCCGAGCCGAGCCGGACCAGCCGGGCCTGCGGTGCCGCCGCGGCGGTCGCCTCAAGCAGCTTCGCCGCGACCACCGTGTTCGCGTTGACCAGTTGGGCGGCGGAGCCGGTGAGGGCGCCCACACAGTTGACCACCGCGTCCGGGGCGACCTCGCGCAGCAGCACCGCGAGCGCGGCCGGCTCGCCGTCGAGCAGGTCGTACGTCGCCCGCCCCGGGCAGATCACCTCGGTGACCCGGGGATCCGCGGCCAGGGCGTCGCGGGCGTGCCCGCCGATGAATCCGGACGCCCCGAACAGCAGTACCCGCGTCACGTCAGCTCCCCGGCCCGCACCACGCCCGGCAGGTCGGCGACGGCCAACGGCTCGGCCGCCTCACCGACGGTCACCTCCACCGGCCTCGACCGGGTGGGCAGCAGGATCGGCTTGAGCTGGGGGAACGAGCGGTTCGCCTCGTCGTAGTCCTCCGGTCGGCCGATGTCCAGCCAGAACCCCTCGAACGGGTACGTCCGTGGCTGGTCGCCGCCCGCCAGCAGGTCCAGCACCAACTGGTCGAAGCCGAGGGCCAACCCGGCCGGATACGGGTCGAGCGTCCGGCGGGACATCCCGTAGACACCCATGCTGACCGGGTAGTGCAGCGCCGGCTTCTCCCGGAACCCGACGACCCGCCCGTCGTCCACGTCGAGCACGCCGAAGTCGATCCGGTGCACCCGTTCGGAGGTCGCCAGGGTCAGCCCTGCCCCGGAGAGCTGATGGTCCCGCAGCAGGTCGCCGTAGTCCAGGTCGGTGAGGACGTCGCCGTTCATCACCAGGAACTCGTCGGGCAGCCGGTCCTTCAGGGCGAACAGCGGGCCGACCGTGGACAGTGGTCGGTCCTCCTCGACGTAGTCGATGGCGAGGCCCCACCGGTTGCCGTCCCCGACGAACGCCCGGATCAGCGGGCCGAGGTGGTTGATCGCCAGGGTCACCGAGGTGAACCCGCGCGAGGCGAGCTGGTCGAGCACGATCTGGAGGATCGAGTGGCTGTCCCCGATCGGCATCAGGGGCTTCGGCAGCGTCGTGGTGTACGGCTTCAGCCGCACCCCTTTGCCGCCGGCAAGAATCACCGCGTGCAACCGGACCTCCCCATAGGTCTCGCGTGGACTATCGGTGGACTATCGGTAGTGCCGAACCTGCCCGATCACCGGAAACAGACCGAGCGCGAACAACGCCTGGAGTAGCAGCACGCTGCCCAGGTAGAGCGAGGTGTCGGCGACCGGGTCGTCGCCCTGGCCGAGCAGCGGGGCGACGCCGAGCAGCCCGCCGAGGCCGACGTGCAGCACGACCACCACCGTCATGGCCAGGCAGAGCCAGCCGTACCGGCCCCTACCGACCAGCAGGAAGGCCAGGTAGTACGCCCCGGCGAGGGCCACGTGCGCAGCGGTCATCACCACCCCGGCGGCCGAGAGCCGGCCCAGCTGGGCGAGCACGACGATCAGCACCGCCCCGAGCACCGCCGGCACCGCCAGACAGGCGGCGACCTCCCGGCCGATGGTGCGCCAGATCCCGGCGACGAAGCCGCGCGGGACGCGGGCCCGTCGGGACAGCGCGACCCCGCTCGCCCAGAACCGGCTGGTCCGCCACTCGACGAACCCCATGGACAGGATCAGCGGCACCGCCGCCGCCGCGATGTCCAACCGGCCCAGCAGGTAGGGCGCCTGCGCGTGGAAGAGCAGCACCGCCGAGCAGAACCCGTAGCCGGCGACGCCGAGCAGCCGGGGCGCGGGCGGCCACAGCGGTTCCCGGGCCACCGGCTCCTCGGCCCGGACGGCCTCCCGGGTGGCCCAGAGCCCGGCGGCGAGGCTGGCCAGCACGCCGAGGACCGCCCCGCCGACCGCCCAGAGCCGGGCCGTCGCGCCCCCGTCGAGCAGGAAGACGGCGCCGGAGAGCACCGCCGGGAGCATGGCCGCCGCCAGCCACCACTCACGACTGTGGAAGAGCAGCAGCGTGCTCGCCAACTGGTAGGTCAGTTGGAAGACCATCATGACGGCGAGCGGCAGGCCGCCGTACGGCAGCAGCGCGGCACCGGCCACCGCGCCGAGCAGGGGCGCGGTCAGCGCGGCGATCCGCAGCACCCGGCTGGCCGACCGGACCCGGCCCAGGCCGAGCAGGCGGAACGCCGCGTGGGCGGCCATCCCCGACCAGATCCACCCCACCGTGCCGGCGAGGATCATGCCGAGCACCAGGCCAGGTCGACCCACGACCGCCAGTACGGCCGGGAAGGCGGCGCTGGGCAGCACGTACAGCAGGCCGTGCGAGATCGTCCGCAGGTCGCCCCGCCGGTCGGGGCCGGGCGCGGACGCGGCGGGCGGCCCGTCCACCACCGGCGGGTTGGGCCCCAACCGCCGGAACACCTCCGAGGCGAGGACGAAGACGTCGCGGTAGCCGTACTCGACCTGGGCGGCCCGGTCGGTGTGCCCGTCGGCCTCCAGGGCGGCGGCGACCTGGAGCGCGTCCACCGCCCGGGTCAGCTGGGGGCGGACCCGCTCGACCAGGTCGTCGACCGGATCGGTGGAGATCCGGGGCAGCAGGATCGTGCGTTCGGGACTGTCCGCCCGGTCGTCGGTCCCCGCCTCGGTGGTCATCGTGGCGAAGGGTCGGAACAAGGGGTCGGTGACGTCCGGGTCGTTGGTGCCGGTCATCAACGACCGCCGGTGGCGCGCAGGATGCCGACAGTTGGATCGTCGCCCGCACACGTGCCGTCCGGATACGTGCCGTCCGGGCGCGTTCCGGCGGACTGCGGCAGCTCGGGCCCGGACGAGTTCGGGTCGTGGCGGCTCGGGTACGCGGCGGACGAGTACTGTTCCGGCCCCCGTTGGCGGGGCACCCGGGCGACGACGGGGACGCTTTCGGGCCGGGGCGCGACGGGCACGCTTTCAGGCCGGGCGGCGACGGGCACGGCCTCGGGGCGGGCGGCGACGGCGGCCACCCCGGGGCGGACCGAGCGGTTCGGGACGCGGACGAAACCCTGGGCCTGACCGCGCAGCTGCTTCGGGGCGGGGGACGCGGTCGGGGGCTCGGCGAGCCCCTCGTAGATGTCGCGGTACGCCTGCAACGAGCGTTGCAGGGTGAACTTCTCCAGCACCCGCGCGCGGGCGTCCGCTCCCAGCCGCAGCCGCAGCTCCCTGTCGTTGAGCATCCGTACGCAGGCGTCGGCGATCGCGGCGACGTCCCGTGGCGCGACGACGAAGCCGGTGTCGCCGACCGCCTCGGCGACCCCGCCCACGTTGGTGCACACGGTGGGCCGGCCGCACGCCATCGCCTCCACCACCGTGTAGGGGAAGCCCTCGGAGATGCTGGTGAGCGCCACCAGGCTGCCCGCGTGGTACGCCTCGACGGCGTTGCCCACCCGGCCCTCCAGGACGGCCTGCCCGGTCAACCCGAGTTCGTCGATCAGGGCCAGACAGCTCTCGTGGTAGACCTTGTTGGCGGCCGGCGTCCCACCGAAGATGCGCAGCCGGGCGTTCGGGATCTCCGCGCGGACCACCGCGAACGCCCGGATCAGGGTGTGCAGGTCCTTGAGCGGGTCGATCCGGCCCATGAACGAGATGGTCGGCTCGTCCGGCTCGCCGGCCGCCGGCGGGAACTCGTCCGGGTCGACGCCGTTGTACATCGTCCACATCCGGTCGGGGTCGGCGCCGTTGTGCAGCTGCCAGCGCCGGTTGTACTGCGAGTGCGGCGCGAGCGCGCCGGTGATCAGGTAGGCCGCGCCGGCGAGCGAGCGGAAGAAGCTCAGCACCAGCACCCGGACCGGGTGCGGCGCGTCGTCGTGCAGATAGGAGATGTAGCGTTCGCGCAGGTAGATGCCGTGTTCCGAGAGCACCAGCGGGGTGCCGTACGTCCAGGTGGCGGCCATCCCGACGAGCGTGGACAGTCCGTTCATCGACGAGTGCACGATGTCGGCGCGGACCGGCGGCGCGCTCAGCGGCCGGAGCATGTGCGAGATGAGCCAGGCCGCCTCGAGCGCGTCGGCGACGGTGGGCGTCGGCCCGGTCTCCTCGACCCGCAGGGTGTGCCAGGCCTCCAGCATCATCCGCAGCGCCTCGTTGGAGAGCAGGGCGGCGCTCAGGTCACCGCCGCCGGCGGCGTACTCGAACATGCCGCGCAGGGCGAGCAGGAAGGTGCTCCGGTTCACCGCGCCGGCCTGGGAGCGGGTCGACTCCAGCGGGGTGACCAGCGCCCGCAGGAACACCTCGTACGACTCGACGAACTCCGCGCCGGGGCGGCCGGACGGGACCAGCACTCCCCGGCCCCGCCGGGGGCGGCGGCCTGCCGGCCGACCGCCCCACAACGGGATCGAGTGCACTCGGTCGAGGTTCGCCGGCCGCTCGAACACCGGCTCCTCGGTGCCGTCCACGGTGAGCGCCACGACCTCCCACCGGTAGTCCGGCATTCCCCGGATGAGCTGCTCGCACCAGATGCTCACCCCACCCATCGCGTACGGGTAGGTGCCCTCCGAGACCAGCGCGATCCTCACCAATTGCTCCCGTTCACCTTTGCTGTGCTGATTTCGTCGTGCCGCCCTACAGGCGAGGAGCGGCGGTGAACGTCACGGGGGTGTTCGCCACAAGCGTCACCGGGACGGTGACGTCGCTGCCGTACGTGCCGGCACCCGCGGTGGTCGTGGTCACGCCACCGAGTTGGAGCGAGCCGGCGGCCGGCGAGGTCACCGTGATCTCACCGGTGGTCCGGTCGTAGACCGCCGACGCCCCGGCGCCGAGCGCGGCGAAGTGGGCCGTGCGCGCCCTGGTGTAGGCGGCGATGTCGGTCCACGCCGAGTTCAGCAGCGGCACCGAGTAGTAGGAGCTGTACTTGGTGAGCACCGCACCCGCCCAGTCGGTGACCAGGCTGTTGCCCGAGCCGTAGTCACGCACGTTGGCGACGTGGAACGTGTGCGCGTAGATCGAGCCGGACGTCACGTGCTGTAGCCCCACCGTCGACTCGTAGTCCAGGATCTGCGAGTAGGTGCGGTCGGTGGGCCAGTAGGGGAAGTGGCCGTTCGGACCGTAGAAGGCGTTGTAGAAGTGCGTCTCCTCGGCCTGGTTGGTGGTGTGGTAGGCGATGTTGGTCGGCCAGCACGGCACCACCGCGATGCTCGGGTCCAGCGGGTGCGCGGTGGACGCGTTGAAGTGCGCCGGCACGTGGCTGGCGAACGACATGTTGCCGACAAGCGTGTTGATGCCGAGGTCGCCGGCCGCGTCGATCAGGTCCGGGTTGGACGCGGCGAGGCCGTAGTCGGTGAGCACGCCGCTGGAGTTGTTGTAGACACCGAGGCCGGAGTACTCGGGGGTCTTCAGCACGGCGGCCGGAGGGTTCAACCCGATCGAGGTGCCAGCGGTCTGGTTCGAGCTGATCTCGTCGTGGGTGGTGGCGTAGTCGGTAGTGTTCAGCGCGGGGTGGGTGAGCGTGTGGTTGATCCACCGGAAGTTGTTCTTCAGGCACTTCGTGGTGGCGGTCAGCGTGGTGGCGTCGCCGTTCGGGCTGCACGTGCTGCCGGCGAACGGGTCGATCTCGGCGCCGTTGTAGGGAATGTTGAAGGTGAAGCCGGACGCCAGCGGGTTCGCGGTGCGCAGCGCGGTCTGCTTCGTGTCGAGGTTGACCGCGTCGTGCCCGCTGATCTGCAAGCCGGGGGTGTACTCGATGGTGCCGTCGTCCTTGTAGTGGTCCGAGAAGCTGAACCAGTCGTCGATGTCGACGTTGAGGTGGTGCTTCTGCTCACCGAAGTGCAGGCCCTTGGTCGCCCACCGGAACAGGCCGTAGACCAGCAGGTCCGAGTGGAGCAGGTACTGGTTGGAGGTGAACGTCAGGGCGATCCGCTCCCGACCGTCGGTCGACGTGGTGCGCACGGCCAGCACGTTGGAGCCGTTGGTGAGCAGGGCGTCGGCGTTGCAACCGCTCTTGATCGACGTCTTGTAGACGTAGGACTGCGTCAACGGGATCTGGGCGGTGCTCTTGAGGTAGTCGAAGACCCCGGCGCCGGCGGTGGTCAGCGAGAGCGGCAGGGCGGTGTCGCCGACCGCGGTCTCCCCGGCGGAGTTGAGGCAGTAGTCCTCCGGCCAGGTGCCGTAACTGGTGTAGAGGGCGACCTGCCGCACCTGGAAGTTGCGCTCGTAGGCCCAGAGGGTGGTCCACTCCGTGCTGCTGAGGCCCTCCAGGTAGTTGCCGCCCGACTCGTAGATCAACATGCTGTTGGTCAGCAGGATCGCGTTGTACTTGCCGACCCCGTTGGAGTCGACGAGCGTGCTCGCCGAGAGCGTCTGGCTGGCGGTGTAGATGATGTCGTAGCTCGCGCCGACCCGGTCGAGGGTGGTGGTGAGCGTGGCCACGCCGAAGTCCGCAGTGTTGGTGGCCACGATCAGCGAGCGGAGCGCGACCTTGTCGTTGAGCGCCTGGGTGCCCACCGCGCCACTGCGGGCGCCCGACGGGGACGGGGCGACCTTGACGGTGCCGGACCGGGTGGGCAGCGGCCCGGGTCGGGCCTCCTTCTTGCTCGCGACCTGACCGAGGCCGGGTGCGCTCGGCGGCTGGGCCAGCGTGCTTGGCGCTGTCCGTGGCTGGGCGAGGCCGGCGGTCTGGGTGCCGAGGACGACCGCGAGCGCGGTGAGCCCGGCGAGGGCGATTCGTTTCGCGCGCGGGCGCGCAGGTCCGGTGGGGACCATGTGGTGACCTCCGATGAGGAGAAGAACAATGCCGCAGCTCAGTAGGAGCTGCCGGGTTGCCATCGAAGGCTAGCAATTATTCTTCCGGATTCAGCGTCCGATCCTGTCGCATGTGGAGCATTGACGCAAGCGGGGTGGGATGTTAGCGCCGCACCTGTGACGGCGACTTCCGGTAACGTCTTTTTCGGGGATCGTGAAGTCGGGTCACGTCGGTCTCAGGCACGCTGACGTGCTCTTTTCCGGGAGCACCGAAACATGGCATTCACGTTCGCTTCACAGGGCTGTAGCCGGCGTCGTCCAGAATGTGGTCGGCGATCGGGGTCGGTCGCCCGGGCGCATCGGCCATTCGCTTCGGGTCGGGCAATTGACGTGGGGCAGGTGTGACCGATCAGCCCATGCTGGCCCGCTGATCAGCCGATTGCCGGGCCATCCCTTCGGTCGATCGGGCCGGTGTCGGCCGGCCCGAGGGCTCCGAGGCGGGGCCTACCCGCCGTTTCCGCAGCCAGTGCCCTTGCCGACCCCGGTGGTCGGGCGTCCTGCGTGCCTTTGTGGGGCAATCTCTCGATCGACCGTAGATAGCGGAGAACACCGTTTTCGTTGAGCTTCACGGCCGAGGACGGTCGAACGACCCGTTCGGAAATGGCGAATACCCCAGCGGAGACCGCCGAGTCGGCGAGTGCCGCCGCCTGCTGTTCCCAGCTTCAGGAGTTGCCCAATTCCCACCCGTTGGAACCTGTCCTGATTCGCCGATCAGGACCGCTTGATGAAATCGCTGCAAGCGGACCCGATCGGCGGCTGGGGACTTCTGCGGACGGCAAAATGCAGAATTGGATGTGCACGACCGCCGCCGACTTACCGACCGAACGACCCGGCAAACCCGAACCGGGCCGCCGAAATCACCGCCCGGTCGGCGGTGGCCGCAGGTCGGGTGTCGTGGCCAGCAGAATTGTCGACCCGGCCGCGAAGACGGCCGCACCGACGAGGACCAGGCCCGGTGACGCGTACGCCAGCGACCACCCGAACACCGCGCCGGCCACCACCGGCACCAGGGTTTCGGCGGCGGCCCCGATCCCGGTCAGCGCCCCCTGCACCGTGCCCTGCTCGTCGGGCCGGACCATGCCTGAGAGCCACGACTGTGCGGCGGCACCACCGACCGCGGCGAGCACGCCGACCGCCTGGAGCAGGTGGAGCAGCCAGGGCACCGTCACGAACGCCGTACCCGCCAGCGCGGCCACCCCGAGCAGGCCGCCGACCACCGCGGCCCGCTTGTCCCCGAGTCGGCGCACGATCGGCCCGACGGCCCTGGCCTGGAAGAGCGCCCCGGCGAGCGCCCCCGCCGCGAGCACGGTGCCGACCCGCGCGGTGCCCCAGGCGAACTGGTGGGTGAGGAAGAACGTCCAGGTCGACTGGTGAGTCATCCGGGCGACGTCGGCGCAGAACCGGGCGTACGCGAGCCGCCCGAGCACCGGTCGACGCAGGACGGCGGCGATGGCGGCGACCGGGTTCGCCGTCCGCAGGGTCAACGGGGTGGACCGGTCACCGGGCCGCGACTCGGGCAGCACGAACCAGCCGTACCCGACGTTGGCGAAGGACAGCGCGGCGGCGGCGAGGAACGGCAGGCGTACGTCGACGCTGCCGAGCAGGCCGCCGACGGTCGGGCCGGCGACGAAGCCGAGCCCGAACGCGGCACCCACCGACCCGTACGCACGGGCCCGCGCCTCGGGTGCCGTGACGTCCGCGAGGTACGCGTTGACCACTGTGTACGTGCCCGCGCAGGCACCGGCGAGGGCGTGGAACAGCAGCAGCGTCCACGGGCTGGGAGAGACCGCGTGGGCCAGCCAGTCGACGCCGAGGCAGGTGAGCGAGACGAGCAGGACCGGCCGCCGGCCGTACCTGTCGGAGAGCCGGCCGAGCAGCGGCGAGACGACGAACTGCAACAGGCCGTAGACCGAGCCGAGCAGCCCGGACCAGCGGACAGCGGCGGCGGGATCCTCGGTGACGGAGCTCAGCAGGGCCGGCATGATCGGCACGACCAGGCCGAGCCCGAGCATGTCCAGGAAGACGGTGACGAGGAGGAAGGAGAGGGCGGGTGCCCGGCGCATTGCGGCTCCTGGGTGGTGAGGGGGCAGGGCCCCCTCGCCACCCACGGTCAGCCGCAGGTACGGAGGATCAGATTATCGGTGCCGTCAAACGACTTTCGGGCCGTCACGTCGCCGTCACGCCGGTCCGGGCGGCCGGTCCGCACGCGGACGCGGTTCGGGCGGCCGGGGCGGGACGCCGTCAGCCGCGGCAGCCCGCCGGGCTCTCGCCGCCGGACGGCACGGAGGCGACCACCGCGTCGGAGATCGGGGTGATCCACTGCAACGGCCCCTCGTACGCCCGGGGCACCGTAACGGTGACCGCGGTCTCCCGGTCGAGCGTCGTGAGCACTGTGGCGTCCGACCGCTCGGCGGCATACCAGCAGACCCGGTTGACGATCCACAGGTCGGCGGTGGCGTCCACGGTCGGCTCGGGGCCGCCGCAGGCGACTGTCAGCGCCGGGTCACCGTAGGCGGCGTTCTGCTCCGCGCCGGCGGTCACCGGGCGCTGGGCGAGCTCCCGGACGGTCGCCGGCAACTGCGACACCAGCGCCCGGCACACCACACCGGGTCGCTCGGCCAGCGCCGGGGCGGCCATCTCGACCGGGGTGACGGACTGGGGACGGAGACTGGTCAGCGACGGGCTCGGCGCGGCGGCCGGCGTGTCCGGGGACAGCCTGTCGAAGGTGAAAGCCGCCACGGCCACCGTCACCGGGACGGCGACCAGGGCGGCGAACAACGCGGCCCGCCGGGTCGACCGGTCCCAACCGGCCCGCCGGCCGTCGGCGGCAGACCGGTCGGTCACCTGGTCGGTCGACGGGGCGGCGTCGGGTGCCCCGGTCGCCGGGTCGGCGGTGGCCACGGAGTCGGTCGCGGTCTGCGGGGTCGCTGGGGAGGGAGTCTTCTCGTCCACTTACAGGCGCACCACCGAACACGTGAGGGTGCGGGTGATGCCGGGCACCATCTGCACGTTGCTGACGATGAGTTTGCCGAGCTCGTCGACCGTGTTCGCCTCGGTGAGGACGACCACGTCGTACGGCCCGGTGACGGCGTCGACGCGTACCACGCCGGTAAGGTCCGCGATCAGACCGGCCACGTCCCGCGCCCGGCCCACCTCGGTCTGGATGAGGATGTACGCCTGTACCACGCTCGACCTCCGTCCGTCGCCGCCCAGGGCGGCCCGAAGGGTGAAAATACCCTACGGAGCAGGGGTGATCCCTATCGGTGGTCGAGCCGAAGCAGCTAGCGAGCTTGTCGGAAGGAAGACATGGGTGTCGCGGACGTCGGCGAGTTCGGCCTCATCGACCGGGTCACCGCCCGGCTGACCTACGGATCGTCCTGCCTGCTCGGGCCGGGCGACGACGCCGCCGTGGTGGCCGCCCCCGACCGGCGGGTGGTCGCCTCCACCGACGTGCTGGTCGAGGGGCGGCACTTCCGGCGGGACTGGTCGAGCGCGCGGGACGTCGGGCACCGGGCGGCGGCGGCCAACCTCGCCGACATCGCCGCGATGGGCGCCACCCCCACCGCCCTGCTGGTCGCCCTCTGCATCCCCGCCGACCTGGACACCGCCTGGGTGGAGGAGTTGGCCGACGGGCTGGCCGCCGAGGCGGCGCTTGTCGAGGCGGGGGTGGTCGGCGGGGACATGTCCGCCAGCGCGACCCTGACCATCGCGGTGACCGCCCTCGGCGACCTGGGCGGCCGGCCACCTGTGGTCCGCTCCGGTGCCCGCCCGGGTGACGTGGTGGCGCTCGCCGGGCGCACCGGCTGGGCCGCCGCCGGGCTGACCGTGCTCTCCCGGGGCTTCCGGACCCCGCGCCTGCTGGTCGAGGCGTACCGGCGACCGGAGGTGCCCTATCCGGCCGGGCCGGAGGCCGCCCGGCTCGGTGCCACCGCCATGATCGACGTC
This sequence comes from Micromonospora sp. DSM 43699, assembly GCF_055517075.1. Taxonomy (NCBI): domain Bacteria; kingdom Bacillati; phylum Actinomycetota; class Actinomycetes; order Micromonosporales; family Micromonosporaceae; genus Micromonospora; species Micromonospora sp. DSM 43699. The sequence goes on along the minus strand of NZ_JBTMMT010000028.1, from coordinate 36,128 downwards.
TCGGACGGGTTGCTCGCCGATCTGGGGCACCTGGCGAAGGCCAGCGGCGTCGGCGTGGACCTGCGCCGGGACGCCTTCGAGCTGCCCCGGCAGATGCGCGACGCCGCCCAGGCGCTCGGCGTCGACCCGTACACCTGGATTCTGGCCGGTGGCGACGACCATGCCCTGGTCGCCACCTTTCCCCAGGCGGTGGCCCTGCCGCAGTCGTGGCGGGTGGTGGGCCGGGTGGCCGAGGGCGCCGGGGTGACCGTCGACGGTGACGCGTACGACGGACCGGCCGGCTGGGACCACTTCCGGTAAGGGGCGGTCGTACCCTTCACCCGTGAGTGAGATCGAGATCCGCCCGCTCGGCTTCGACGCGCCGGTGGCGCAGACGCTGATCCGGGCGACCCTGGCCGACCTGGGCGTCCGGTACGGAGGCAACGGCGACGAGACCCCCGTCGACCCGACCGAGTTCGCGCCGCCGCACGGCGACTTCCTCGTCGCCCGCCTCGACGGCGAGCCGGTGGGCTGCGCGGGGTGGCGCAGTCACGGCGACGACGACGCCGAGTTGAAGCGGATGTACACCGCCCCGGCCGTCCGGGGGCGCGGGGTGGCCCGCGCGGTGCTGACCGCCGTCGAGGACTCGGCCCGCCGGCACGGACGCAAGCGGATCATCCTGGAGTGCGGTGACCGGCAGCCCGAGGCGATCGCCCTGTACACCTCGGCGGGATACGAGCGGATCCCCAACTTCGGCTACTACGCCGACGCCCCCGGCTGCCTGTCGTTCGGCCGGGTGCTCTGACCGCCGCCGGACACGGGCACACGACGATACCGGCGGGCCGTCGTGGCCCGCCGGTATCGTCGAAGCTGAAGCGGTGGAGGTGCTACCGGGTCAGGCGCGGGTGACCTTGCCGGCCTTGATGCACGAGGTGCAGACCTGGAGCTTCTTGGTGTTGCCACCACCGGCCGGGGTACGCACCGACTGGATGTTCGGGTTCCAGCGGCGGTTGGTCCGCCGGTGCGAGTGGGACACGTTGTGGCCGAAGCCCGGTCCCTTGCCACAGACGTCGCACACGCTAGCCACGGGATACTCCTGAGATTGATACGTTCATGAGGTCGCCGGCAGGCGCTGCCCGGACAACCTGGCCAGGTTACCCGATGGACCCCGGGCCGGCCCAACCGGCCCGTCCCGGCCCGCCGTAGCCGCTTGCGGTGTGCGCCCGGTCACCGTCCCGGGTGCCTCCGCCGGCCGGCGCGCGTCTCCGCCGACCGGCGCGGGGACACGCCGGGCGACCCCGGCGGGTGTCGGTCGCCGCCAGTAGGCTTCTGGCCGTGCTGGACACCCTCGACGACGCCGCGGTACGCCGCTGGTGCGCGAGCGGCCTCGCGGTCCTGCGTCGGCACCAGGGCGAGATCGACGACCTCAACGTCTACCCCGTCCCCGACGGGGACACCGGCACCAACCTCGTGCTCACCCTCACCTCGGCCCAGCAGGCGCTGGCGATGGACCTCGGCACCCTGCCGGAGGACGGCAACACCGCGCACGGGCACGCGTTGCGGCTGATGGCCCGGGGAGCGCTGCTCGGCGCCCGGGGCAACTCCGGGGTGATCCTCTCGCAGATCCTGCGCGGCCTCGCCGACGCCCTCGGCGTCGTACCCGCAGTCGCCGGCCGGGCGCTGGCTGCCGCGTTGCGCGACGCCACCACCGCCGCCTACGCCGCGGTGGCCCGGCCGGTCGAGGGCACGGTGCTCAGCGTGGTCGCCGCCGCCGCGACCGCCGCCGAGCAGGCCGACAGCGACGACCTGCGCACGGTGACCCGGGCCGCCGCCGGTGAGGCCGCCCGCGCGTTGGCCCGTACCCCCGAGCAGTTGCCCGCGCTGGCCCGCGCCGGCGTGGTCGACGCCGGCGGCCGGGGGCTCTGCCTGCTGCTCGACGCGCTGGTCGAGGTGGTCACGGGGGAGATCCCACCCCGGCCGACGCCGGTGACCCGCACGGTCCGCCCGCCGCTGACCGCCGTCCGGGAGACCGGCTCCACCGAGTACGCCTACGAGGTGCAGTTCCTCCTCGACGCCCCGCACGAGGCGGTGACCCGGATGCGCGCCGAACTGGCCACGCTTGGCGACTCGCTGGTGGTGGTCGGGGACGGCGGCTCACCCGCCGAGTCCACCACCTGGAACGTCCACGTCCACGTCAATGACGTCGGGGCGGCGGTCGAGGCCGGGGTGGTCGCCGGCCGGCCGTACCGGATCTCGGTGACCCGGTTCGCCGAGCACCACGCGCCGGCCGAGCAGGCTGCGCCGGCCCCCGCGCCCGGTCCCACCGCCGCCGACGGGCGGGCGGCCGTGGTGGTCGCGGCCGGCGACGGCATCGCCGAGCTGTTCGGTGCCGAGGGGGCGACAGTGGTGCCGGGCAACCCGTCCACCGGTGAGCTGCTGGACGCGATCCGGGCCACCGCCGCCGCCCGGGTGGTGGTGCTCCCCAACGACCCGAACACCCAGGCCGTGGCGAGCGCCGCCGCCAGGGAGGCGCACCGGCTCGGAGTGAAGGTGAGCGTGGTGCCGACCCGTTCGCCGGTGCAGGCGCTCGCCGCCCTCGCCGTCCGGGACCCGCAGCGCCGGTTCGAAGACGACGTCATCGCGATGGCCGAGGCCGCCGGCGCCTGCCGGTACGCCGAGGTGTGCCACGCCAGCCGGGAGGCGCTGACCGTCGCCGGCCCGTGCCGCCCCGGTGACGTGCTGGCCCTGGTCGAGGGCGAGGTCCACCTGATCGGCAGCGACCTGGTCGACACCTGCGCGGCCATGGTCGACCGGATGCTCGGCGGCGGCGGCGAGCTGGTCACCCTGCTCACCGGCGCGGACGCCCCGACCGGTCTCGTCGAGGCGGTCCGGGAGCACGTGAGCCGGCGCTGGCCCTTCGTCGAGGTGCAGGCGTACCCGGGTGGGCAACCGTACTATCCGCTCCTGGTGGGGGTCGAATGACGACGGCCGAACCGGCCACGGTGGACACCGCGCTCAAGAAGCTGGTCGGGGAGAAGACCGCCAAGGCGCTCGCCGGCCACCTCGACCTGCACACCGCCGGTGACCTGATGTACCACTTCCCACGCCGCTACGACGAGCGCGGCGAGCACACCGACATCCGCTCGCTGGACGTCGGAGAGCAGGTCACCGTGCTGGCCCAGGTGCAACGCACGGCGGTACGACCGATGCGGCAGCGTCGGGGCAACCTGCTGGAGGTGACCGTCGGTGACAACTCCGGCGGGACGCTGACCCTGACCTTCTTCGGCAGCCAGGCGTGGCGGGAGCGGGAGCTTCGGCCCGGCCGGTGGGGGCTGTTCGCCGGCAAGGTCACCGAGTTCCGGGGCAGACGGCAGCTCAACGGCCCGGAGTACGTCCTGCTCGGCGAAGGGGGCGAGGGTGAGGTGGCGGCCTCCGAGGAGGTCGAGGAGTTCGCCGGGGCGCTGATTCCGGTCTACCCGGCCGCAGCGGCCGTGCCGACCTGGGTTATCGCCCGCTGCGTCCGGGTGGTGCTGGACACCGTCACCCCGCCGGACGATCCGCTGCCGACGGAGCTGCGGGTCGGCCGGAAACTGGTCGGCATCGGCACCGCGCTACGCGAGATCCACCGACCGTCCAGCAAGGAGGAGCTCTACCGGGCCCGCCGCCGACTCAAGTGGGACGAGGCGTTCGCCGTACAGCTGACCCTGGTGCAGCGCAAGCTGCGGGCGGCGTCCTGGCCGGCGAGGCCGCGCCCGGCGAAGGCGGGCGGCCTGCTCGACGCGTTCGACGCCCGGCTGCCCTACGAGCTGACCTCCGGCCAGCGGGACGTCGCCGTCGAGATCGCCGCCGACCTGGCCGAGCCGCACCCGATGCACCGGCTGTTGCAGGGTGAGGTCGGTTCCGGCAAGACGGTGGTGGCCCTGCGGGCGATGCTCCAGGTGGTCGACGCGGGCGGCCAGGCGGCGCTGCTCGCCCCGACCGAGGTGCTCGCCGCCCAGCACCACCGGGGCATGCTCGACCTGCTCGGCCCGCTTGCCCAGGCCGGTGAGCTGGGCGCGGCCGACGACGCGACCCGGGTGGAGCTGGTCACCGGCTCGCTGGGCGCGGCGGCCCGCCGCCGGGCCCTCGCGGAGGTCGCCGAGGGGCGGGCCGGCATCGTGCTCGGCACCCACGCCCTGCTCTACGAGGGGGTCGACTTCGCCGACCTGGGCCTGGTGGTGGTCGACGAGCAGCACCGCTTCGGCGTGGAGCAGCGCGACGCCCTGCGGTCCAAGGCCGACCAGCCGCCGCACGTGCTGGTGATGACGGCCACCCCGATCCCGCGCACGGTGGCGATGACCGTCTACGGCGACCTGGAGACGTCCACCCTGTCCCAGTTGCCGCAGGGACGGTCCCCGATCGCCTCGCACGTGGTACCGGCGGCCGAGAAGCCGGCCTTCCTGGACCGGGCCTGGCGGCGGGTGCGCGAGGAGGTCGACGCCGGCCACCAGGCGTACGTGGTCTGTCCGCGGATCGGTGAGGGGCCGGCAGTCGAGGAGGAGCCGCCCCGGGAGGACGACAACGGGCGGCGGCCGCCGCTGGCGGTGACCGAGGTGGCGCCGCTGCTCGCCGAGGGGCCGCTGCACGGGCTGCGGATCGGCGTCCTGCACGGCCGGCTGCCCGCCGACGAGAAGGACGCGGTGATGCGCTCCTTCGCCGACGGCAAGCTGGACGTGCTGGTCGCCACCACTGTGGTGGAGGTCGGCGTCAACGTGCCCAACGCCACCGTGATGATCGTGCTGGACGCCGACCGGTTCGGTGTCTCGCAGCTGCACCAGCTCCGTGGCCGGGTCGGTCGGGGCTCGGCACCCGGGCTCTGCCTGCTGGTGAGCGAGGCGGCCGAGGGTTCGTCGGCGCGCGAGCGGTTGGACGCGGTCGCCTCCACCACCGACGGGTTCAAGCTGGCCGAGCTGGATCTGGAACAGCGCAGGGAGGGCGACGTGCTGGGGGCGACCCAGTCCGGCCACCGCTCGCACCTGCGGTTGCTGTCCCTGCTCCGCGACGCCGACCTGATCCGCGACGCCCGCGCCGAGGCGCTCACCCTGGTCGAGGAGGACCCGGAGCTGACGCGTCACCCGGCGCTGGCGGCCTCGGTCGCCGCCCTGGTCGACGAGGAGCGCGCGGAGTACCTGGAGAAGGGCTGACCCACCCCCCGCCCCGCCGTGCCCGTGCCGTGGTCTGCGTCGCCCGTGGTCTGCGTCGCCCGTGGTCTGCGCTGCTCCTTTTGGGCGGCGAGCTGCTCGGCGACGCTCTGTGCGGCGGGGTGCTTCCCTGCGTTGCCGGGTTCTGCTCCGGGCTGCTCGACCATGCTCCGGGGCGGTCCGGTCCCGCTCGCGCCGTGTGACAACCTGCACAGTTAGTGAATGGCAATCGCTGCCCTGCTCAGGGCGGGTTAGCCGGTCGAAGCACATCGTTACTGAGGGCAGCGACGCTTGGTACATCCGCGTCCTTTGGAGCTGATGACGTTAACGGATCACACACCACCCACCACTACAACACCGTTGCGTTAACGCCGTGGGCGGCTGGTCAACCCGGGACAGGAAGTGCCCGATCGGGGAGCGGGGTGGGCCCGCTTGGCGATCATGGAGTTGTGGTGCCGACTTTGGGGGTTTACGGGCGTTCTGTTGCCCACCACAACTCCATGATCGGCGAGGCAGCGGTGGTTGACGAACAGCCGTTCCCCCTAACGCAACGGTGTTGCCCACCACTAGCGCGGCCCGGCCCGGCCCGGCCCGGCCCGGCTCGGCTCGGTCCGGCTCGGTCCGGCTCGGTCCGGCTTGGCTTGGTTCGGCCTGGCCGGCCTGGCCTGGCTTGGCTCGGCTCGATTTAGCTCGGCTCGGCCCGTTCTGGCTCGGTCGGGTATGGGCCTTCGATCTAGTCCCGCCTGTTGGTCCTGTTCGGTTCGGTGGTCCGGTGGTCCGGAGGGTGACTCGTTAACGTCATCAGCTCTACAGGACACCGACGGGGTAACGGTGCCCCCGGTGGGGGCCGGTGATGGCCGGAGCGGCTGTAGGCGTCGGCGACCGCGTCGGCAATCGGATCGGCAATCGGATCGGCAAGGAACGCTGTCCCTGCGCGACGACCAGCAGCGGCACCAGCACCAGCACGGCCACCATCGGATCGGCAATCGAATTGGCTCGGCTCGGTTCGGTTCGGCTTCGGACAGTGCCGGAGGTGGTGCGTCGGGGATCCCGCAGCACCGGGCAATGACGCCCGACCCACCGACGTGCCAGAAGCGACCCCTGGCTCTCGACACCCCACCGTCCGGCGGGGCGACGTCTCTCATCCACCGTCCGGCGGGGCGACGGCTGCGGGGCCACACGACGCAGGCGCGTGCCGACCGGGTAGTCGGCACGCGCCTACGTCGTGGTACGGGTCAGGCGTGTTGCGGTCAGACGGTGAAGCGGATCCGTCGGCGTCGGGCGACGAAGAAGAGCACCACGCCGGCTGCCAGCAGGGTGGCAGCGCCGGCCGCGATGGCACCGGCCGCCGCGCCGGTCACCGGGAGGCCGCCGTCCTGGTCGCCCCCGCCGCTGCCGCCGCCCGTGGACGGGCAGTCCTTCGGCTGCTCCCACTTGAGCGGGCCGCCGGAGTCGAGGTCGCCGGTGACGGTGACGGTGAGGCCCTTGTTGGCCGGGAAGCTGACCGTGCCGGTCCGGCCGGGCTCGACGGTCAGCTTCTTCGGCTCACCCTTGTTGGGGGTGAAGACGGAGGTCAGCGGGGCGCCGTCCTCCGGGTTGCTGATCCGGAAGATCATCTTGTCGCAGTCGGATTCGTAGCTGGCGTCAGGCGTGCCCACCTCGGGCTGCTGGCAGTCCGCCGGCTTCTGCCAGCCGCCGGTGAAGTCCTTCATGCCCGGGGCGGCCACGGTGATCTCCTGCGCCTCCCCGGCGCTGAGCTTCCGGGTCTCGATCTTGCGAAGCGGGACGGTCACCTTCTCGGTGAAGCCACCACTGCCGGTGATGGTGAACGTCGCCTCGGCGTTGCCGCTGCGGTTGACCAGGGTCAGCTCGACGTTGCCGTCGCAGTCGGACTCGGCGATCACCTCGGGCGCCGCCGAGCAGGTGCCCGAGCCGCCGTTGTACCAGGCGCGCGGGCCGGTGGAGCGGGCGCCGATGCCGGACGGGCTGCCGACCTTGCGGTCGCCGTACCGGTCGCTGGTGTCGGTCAGCGGGTCGATCAGCTTGCTGCCGAAGACGAAGTCGACCTGGGTGTAGCAGTTCGGCACCTCGACGGCGAAGTCGAGGGTGGCCACCCCCAGCTCACCCGGGGCCACCCCGGTGAACTTCTTGATCGACTTGTCGAGCACGTACTGCGGCACGGCGAACTTCGCCGACGGCGTCACGTACGACACCAGGGCGAGTTCCTGCTCCTCGCCCCGGCAGAGAGGGCCGTTGGTCAGGGTGATCGAGGCCTTGCCCGCTGGGCCGTCGAAGGTGTGCGTGTAGCGCGCGTCGGCGGCGGCGACGCAGGACGGCGCGGTCGGCTCGTCCGACGGGGTGGTGGCCGTCGCGCTCGGTGTGGCCGTGGCCGTGGCCGTCGGGGTGGCCGTGGCCGTCGGGGACGGCGAGGCCGGGCTGGCACTCGCCGGAGCGGTGCAGGCAAGGACCGTGGCCAGGCCAGCCAGGGCGGCGGCGGTCACGGCGAGCGGTCGCCGGAGCGACAGCTGGGGACGGATCACGCGTACTCCCGGGGTGAAGATGCGTCAGGGGTGCGGCGGGGGGTGGCGTTGCCAGGTCGCGGTGCGCGTGCGGAGCGCCGCGACGGCGCCTCCCGGCGCCCCGGCCGGCGGAGCGGCACCGGCACCGGGCAGACCCTAGTGGGCTCGCCGATCCGGGCACAGCGCACAGCTGGCACCGAAGAGCTTGTTATGTATTTGAGATCATTCATGTACAGGAAGTGATCACTTGAACACGAAGGTGAATGGATCGGACGGTCCGCCCGTCGCGTAGCGTCACAGACATGGACAGGGGGAGACCATGACCCGGATCGTGGCCGGCACGCTCGGTGGCCGGCGGATCGCCGCACCCGCCGGCGCCGGCACCCGACCCACCTCCGACCGGGTGCGGGAGGCGCTCTTCAGCGCCGTCGCCACCGAGGTGGACCTGGTCGGCGCGCGCTTCGCCGACCTGTACGCCGGCTCCGGCGCGGTCGGGCTGGAGGCGTTGTCCCGGGGTGCCGGGCACGTGTTGCTCGTCGAGTCCGATCCCCGGGCCGCCCGGGTGATCCGGGAGAACGTCGCCGTGCTCCGCGCCGCCCCGGCCGCCCGGCTGGTGGCCGGCAAGGTGGCCGCGGTACTCACGGCAGGTCCCGGCGGCGAGCCGTACGACGTGGTCTTCGCCGACCCCCCCTACGCGGTGCCGGACGACGAGATCACCGCGCTGCTGGCCGCCCTGGTCGACCACGCCTGGCTCGCCCCCGACGCGCTGGTGGTGGTCGAACGGTCCACCCGCGGTGGACCGTTGGAATGGGTGCGGGGCATCACCGCCGACCGCAGCCGGCGTTACGGCGAGACCACTCTTTGGTACGGTCGCCGATCATGAGACGTGCGGTGTGTCCCGGCTCGTTCGACCCGGTCACCAACGGACACCTCGACATCGTCGGACGGGCCAGTCGGCTCTTCGACGAGGTGATCGTGGGCGTGCTGGTGAACCAGTCCAAGAGCGGCCTGTTCACCGTCGAGGAGCGGATCGACATGCTCCGCGAGGTGACCTCCTCATACGGCAACGTGCGGGTCGAGTCCTTCCGTGGCCTGCTCGTCGACTTCTGCCGGGCGCAGGAGGCGAGCGTGCTGATCAAGGGCCTGCGGGCGGTCAGCGACTTCGACTACGAGCTGCAGATGGCCCAGATGAACATCGGCCTGGCCGGCGTGGAGACGCTGTTCATGCCGACCAACCCGCTCTACTCGTTCCTCTCCTCCAGCCTGGTGAAGGACGTGGCCAAGTGGGGTGGCGACGTCTCCTCCCACGTCCCCGAGACCGTCCGACAGGCGCTTGCGGCCCGGCTCACCGTCCCCCGTCCCTGACCGTCGTCCGGCAGCGGGCGGCGCGTCGGGCCGGGGTGGTGGCGGCGGTGGTGGCCGGGGCACGACATCATGTGGTGCAGCGCCGAAGCCGGGCGCAGGCCGCATCATGTAGGTCGGCCGACGAACGACAGGAGTGAGGTACCGGTGGACCCGCTCGATCGCATCGACGAACTGATCGCCATGGTGGAGCAGGCGCGCTCCGTCCCGATGTCGCGCAACAACTGCATGGTCGACCGGGGCGAGATGATCGCCGCCCTCGACGAGATGCGCGCCGATCTCCCCGCCGACCTGCGCCGTGCCGCCGCCCTCCTGGAGGAGCGGGACAAGATCATGGACGCCGGCAAGCGGGAGGCCGACCGGATCATCAGCGAGGGTGAGGCGGAACACGCCCGACTGGTGTCGGTGAACGAGATCACGGTCTCCGCCGAGCACGAGGGGGCGCGGATCATCGCCGAGGCCCGCGCCGAGGCGCAGCGGCTGCGTGACGAGGTCGACGACTACGTCGACACCGCGCTGGCGAACTTCGAGCAGTTCCTCACCCGGGCGCTGGCGTCGATCGAGCGCGGGCGGGACAAGATGCACGCGCTGCGGGAGATCGGCACCTTCGGTGGGGACGAGGCGGAACGCCCGCTACCCTTCTGAGCGGCACCTCATCGCACCGACGGACTGGTCGGGCGTCGCCCCCGGTTCGACGATCCGGCGGTCGCCCAGGTAACCTTTTTTGTCGGCCTCTCACCGGCCGGAGTCTGACTATGCCCAAACACTCGCCTTCATCACTCAACCCCAAGGCGCCGCTGGTCCTCGACACGAGGGATCTGCCGCGTCGCCCTGGTGCGTTGCGTACGCTTCGGCGGGTCGTGCCGGCACCGGCGGACCTCGGCGTGGAGTTGATCGGCGTGCCGGCGGGCGCGGACCTCGACCTCGACCTGAGGTTGGAGTCGGTGTCCGAGGGCGTGCTCGTCTCCGGGACCGTCACCGGTCCCGTCCAGGGCGAGTGCGGCCGTTGCCTGCGCGCGATCGACTACTCGGTGGCCGTGAACGTCCAGGAGCTGTACGCGTACGAGAACAGCACCACGGACATCACGACCGACGAGGACGAGGTGGGCCGGATGCAGGACGATCTGATCGACCTGGAGCCGGCGCTGCGGGACGCGGTGGTGCTCACGCTGCCGACCAACCCGCTCTGCCGGGAGGACTGCCCAGGGCTGTGCCCCGAATGCGGGGTGCACTGGGACGATCTGCCGGCCGATCACAGCCACCAGCAGATCGACCCGCGTTGGGCGAGCCTGTCGCAACTGAACCGTACAGAGGAGTAGGAACCGTGGCCGTCCCGAAGCGCAAGATGTCGCGCAGCAACACCCGGTCCCGCCGGGCGAACTGGAAGGCGGCTGTGGTCGCGACCGTGGCCTGCCCGCAGTGCAAGTCCCCCAAGCTGCCGCACGCGGCGTGCTCCGTATGCGGCACGTACAACGGCCGCCAGGTTCTCGAGGTCTGACCTGGACGCCGAGTGACACCCCCGACCACGGGTCGGGTGGCGCGCGCACCCAGACGATCGCCCGGTGCCCCGGCTCCGTCCGACGCCGACCGGCCTGCTCCGGCCGGCGTGGCGACGGAGCCGGGCACCGCGCGGATCGCCGTTGACCTCCTCGGCGGGGACGATGCTCCCGCCGTCGTGGTTGACGGCGCTCTGCGGGCGGTGCGCGCCGACCCGGACCTGCACCTGCTGCTCGTCGGCCCGACCGAGGTCGCGGCCGGGGTGGTCGACGCCCTGACCCCGGCGCAACGGACCCGGATCACGATCCGCGCGACCCGTACCGCCGCCGGGTCGGCCGACCACGCCCCCCGTGCCGACAGCACCGTGCGCGCGGCGGTCTTCGCCGTCCGTGACGGCGCTGCCGACGCGCTCGTCTCCGCCGGGTCCACCGGCGCCACCGTCTCCGCCGCCGCCCTCGGCTTCGGCCGCTGGGCCGACGTGCGCCGACCCGCGCTGGTGGCGACCCTCCCGGCCGTCTCCGGCCCGGTGATCCTGCTCGACGTCGGTGGCTCGCTGGAACCCCGACCTGCCACCCTGGTCCGCCACGCCGCGCTGGGTGCGGCCTTCGCCGCCGTCGCGCACGCCATCGACGCGCCCCGGGTCGGCCTGCTCTCGGTGGGCACCGAGGCCGGCAAGGGGGACCGCCCGCGCCGGACCGCCGACCCGCTGCTCGCCGCCGCACCGCTGCCCTGCGATGCCCGCTACGTCGGCCTGGTCGAGGGGTACGACGTGACGCTGGGCGTCCACGCCGACGTGGTGGTCACCGACGGCTTCACCGGTAACGTCCTGCTCAAGGCCATCGAGGGGGCTTACGCGATGGCCGGGGGACCGCCCGCAAGCGGTGGCGCCCCACGGGCGGCGGCCCTGCTCGGGGTGGCCGGCACCGTGGTGGTCTGCCACGGCGCGGCGACCCCGGACGACGTCGCCTCCGGTATCGCCCTGGCCGCCCACCTGTGGCGTCGCCGGGCCACCGACCGGGTCCGGGAACAGCTCGCCGCCCTCCCGGCCGACGACGGCACCGACCAGGAGCGCGGGGACGCGCCGGCCCGGCCCGCCGGTCACCCGACCGGGTATCCCGTAGTCGTGAACGAAGCAGAGGTAGGGACATGACCAACGACAAGCGGCGGCGTTCGCCCGTCAGCCATCTGGAGGGGGCGTTCGGGGTGACACTCGACGCCGAGCTGTTGGAGCGGGCGCTGACCCACCGGTCGTACGCGTACGAGAACGGCGGGCTGCCCACCAACGAGCGGCTGGAGTTCCTCGGCGACTCGGTGCTCGGCGTGGTGATCACCACGGCGCTGTTCCGCAACCACCCGGACCTGCCCGAGGGGCAACTGGCGAAGCTGCGGGCCAGCGTGGTCAACATGCGCGCCCTGGCCGACGTGGCCCGGGGGCTAGGCCCGGACGGGCTCGGTGCCTACCTGCTCCTCGGCAAGGGGGAGGAGACCACCGGCGGGCGGGACAAGGCGAGCATCCTCGCCGACACCCTGGAGGCGCTGCTCGGCGCGATCTACCTCCAGTACGGGCTGGACACCGCGGCGATCGTCGTCCACCGGCTCTTCGACCCGCTGATGGCCGAGTCGGCGGGCCGGGGCGCCGCACTGGACTGGAAGACCAGCCTCCAGGAGCTGACCGCCGCGCTGGGCCTGGGGGTGCCCGAGTACCGGATCGAGGGCACCGGCCCGGACCACCTGAAGACCTTCACCGCCTGGGTGGTGGTGGCCGGCAACCGTTACGGCGGGTCCGAGGGGCGCAGCAAGAAGGAGGCCGAGCAGCGGGCCGCCGAGGCGGCCTGGCGGGAACTCACCGCGCAGGCCGAGCGGGACCGGTCCGACGCCGTGTCATCCGACGCTGAGCAGCCCGACGGCGTGCAGCCGATGGTGGACGAGGCCGCCGAGGTGGGGTCGGGCCGTGCCTGAGCTGCCCGAGGTCGAGACGGTACGGCAGGGGCTGGCCCAGTGGGTCACCGGCCGGCGGATCGCGACGGTGGAGGTACGTCACCCCCGGGCCGTCCGGCGGCACCTCCCCGGTGCGGCGCACTTCGCCGACGTGCTGGCCGGTCGGACGGTGACCGACGTACGACGGCGGGGCAAGTACCTGTGGCTGCCACTGGACAGCGGTGACGCCCTCGTCGGCCACCTGGGCATGTCGGGGCAGCTGCTGCTCCAGCCGGCCGAGGCGGCCGACGAGCTGCACCTGCGGGTCCGGTTCCGGTTCGCCGACGACGGTCCGCAGCTGCGCTTCGTCGACCAGCGGACGTTCGGCGGGCTCGCGGTCAGCGAGGGCGGGGCCGAGCTGCCCGCCGAGATCGCGCACATCGCCCGCGACCCGATGGACCCGGAGTTCTCCGACGCCGGGTTCGTCGCCGCGCTGCGCCGCCGGCGTACGGAGGTCAAGCGCGCCCTGCTGGACCAGACGCTGCTCTCCGGGGTGGGCAACATCTACGCCGACGAGGCGCTGTGGCGGGCCGGGCTGCACGGTGCCCGGCCGACCGACGCGGTGACCGCCCCCGCTGCGGGTCGGCTGCTCGGGCACGTGCGGGACGTCCTCGGCGAGGCGATCAAGCAGGGCGGCACCAGCTTCGACGACCTGTACGTCGACGTCAACGGGGAGAGCGGCTACTTCGACAGGTCGTTGAACGTCTACGGCCGGGAGGGCGAGCCCTGCCGCCGCTGCGGTGCGCCGATCCGCCGGGAGGCGTTCATGAACCGGTCGTCGTACAGTTGCCCCCGCTGTCAGCCCCGCCCCCGGGGTGCCCTCAGGGGGTGACCCGGAGCCGGTTCGGGGTCGCCCCGGCGGCCGGCTGCCCTGGGGTGGGGCAGGGCTCGCGCCAGGCGTCCAGGGTGCGGTTCTTGCGGATCGAGGCGAAGCCGTAGCCGATCGTGGTCACGCAGAAACGGGCCGGGTCACCGGCGTACTCGACCTGGAAGACCGGCTTGTGCGCGTCGGCGAAGGGGAGCAGCTTGGCGCAGCGGCGCAGCCGGACGCACTCCTCGTCGACCGCGAAGTCGAAGTCCGGCGCGAGCGCGGCCACCTGACCGACGTCACCGACCAGGCCGGGGGAGAGGCCCAGCCCCCGGGCCAGCCCGGCCGTCAGCCGGTTGAACGCCAACTGGTCGTCGAAGTCGAGCGGGAAGCCGGACCGGTGGGCGTACCCGTCGGCGTCGACGAGGGCCACCGCGCCGAACCCCTTGCCCCGGCAGAGCCGGAACCGGTCGGCGAGGACGGGACGCAGCAGGTCCCACCGCCGGACGTCCACCCAACGGCTCCCGGGCCGCCCGGCCGCACCGCCGCCGACCGCCGCCGGGTAGCGGTCGGCGTCCGGATCGGTCCCGGCGTACGTCCCGACGGGGACGTGGCAGACCAGTCGCCGGTCGCGCCGGCGCAGCGCCCCGGTCTCGGCGCTGCTCACCCGGACCGGGTCGAGGAGGAACACGTCGGCCTCGACGGTGGTGTCGACCGGCCCGGTGAGCTGCCACTGCCACCGCCACTGCGGGGCGGCGGCGGGCGGCCAGGGGGTCGGTGCGCCGGGCGGCCCGAGGTCGGGACGGCAGGCGTACACCGGGGTCAGCAGGGCGAGTGCCACGGCGGCCGGCAGCATCCGGCGGGCCGGCTGCCGGTGTGGTGACCGGGCGGACGCGGCAGGCGACCCGCCGCGCGTCGCGGACGCTGGCAGCCGGATCCGCATCGGCAGCTCCCGGGTCCCGTGCGGTGCCCGCCGCACTCCTCACCCGGTCAAACGAACGCCCTCCGGTGACGACGCGGTCACGTCGTCACCGGAGGGCGTGGCCGTCCCCGGTCAGCGCGGGGCGGCGAAGTCCTGCGTCCAGTACGGCCCGTTGCTGCTGGCCACGCCGACGCCGATCTCGGTGAACGCGCAGTTGAGGATGTTGGCCCGGTGCCCGGAGCTGTTCATCCAGGCGGCCATCACCGCGGCCGGGGTCTGCTGGTTCCAGGCGACGTTCTCGCCGTAGGTGCGCCAGGTGTAGCCGGCCCGGTCCAGCCGCTGGCCGGCGTTGCTGCCGTCGCTGCCGGTGTGCGTCATGCTCTCGTGGTCGGCCTGGTCCTGGCTGTGCCGTTGGGCGGCGAGGGTCAGCTTGTCGTCCACCGTGACGGCGGCGCAGCCGGCCTTGGCCCGCTCGGCGTTGACCAGGTCGACGACCTGCTGGGTCTGGCTGCCACCGCCGCCGCTCACCGCGGCCCGGGTGGTGGTCGCCGCGGTGGGGATGGCGCCACCCCTGGTGGTCTGCCGGGAGGCCGCCTGGGTCCGGCTCGGGGTGGGGGTCGGCGTGGCGGTCCGGCTCGGCGACGGGCTCGGGGACACCGTCGACGGGCTCGGTGACGCGCTGGGGGAGGCCGGGGCGGCGGTGGTGGCGCTCGGCGCGGCGTCCGGGATGACCGGCGCGGTGGCCACCGGCTCGTCGAGGGCGGCCCGGTCGGCGGGCCCGTCGTCGTCGGGCAGCAGCAGGGCGCCGATACCCAGGCTCACCACCAGGGTAGCCGCGGCGGCGGCCCCACCGATGAGCAACGGGCGCTTCGACCGGCGGCGCGACCGGGTGCGGTCGGTCGCCACCGGACGCCCGCCGACCGGCACGACCGCCGGGGTGAGCGCGGTGGCGTCCCGGTCGAGGTCGGCGGGCACCGGCACGGCGGCGGCCCGGTACGCCTGCGGCCCGGCCTGTTCGTCCTGCCACGACCCGGTCTGTTCGTCCTGCCACGACCCGGTCTGTTCGTCCTGCCACGACCCGGTCTGTTCGCCCTGCCATGATCCGGTCTGCCCACCGGTCCACTGCCCGGTCGGCTCGTCCCGCCACTGGTCGGTCGGCCCGGCCGACCACTGGCCAGCCTGCTCGTGGCGCCACTGCCCGGTCGGTTCCGTCGGGTGCTGGCCGCGCGGGACATCGGCCCAGGGCTCCCCGGGCGACGCGGAGGGGGTCGGACCGGCCGGGTCGACCCAACGGTCCGGCGTGTCCTCGAAGTGCCGGGCGGAGGCGTCGACCGCACCGGAGTCCGGCTGCGCCGGCCCGTCCTGCACCGGCCCGTCACCGAAGAGGTACGCCGAGCGGGGCTCGGGGCGGTCGGTCAGCCAGGCCGGGTCGTCCGCCGACGGCTGCGGCCGTCGGTATGCGGCGTCCGGGTCGTTCGGATCGGTCCAGCCGTACACGCCTGTCGCCTCCACGGGTCGGTTGCGGGCCGGGGTGACGCTACGGCGGCGACGACAACAGCGGCAACGTGGCTAAGGAAGAGTTAAGGCGGGACAGGCGTCCAGGGTCACCGTACCCGTTTCCGAAGGCGTAGAGTCAAGAAGTCCGGACAGAGAGTGTCCGAGCCTTGCGGCCCCCGGTGTAAGTGGTCAGGGTAGGCGTGGAGATGATCTACGGCCTGCGAGAACTTGACGAACGGCGGGTTATCGCTCAATATATAGGTGTCGCCAGTCGCGCCCAGCCACGCCCGGATCTCAGTGGCCTGGTAGTAGTCGCGAACACGAAATGGGCGCGCGTTGGCCGGCTTTTCCGGCAGCGCATATCAAGGAGTCAGCATGGCGAAGGCCCTCTACGGCCACGTAGGTGCAGCGCCCGACCGGCGTCTGCTCGACGAGGTCACCCGACTGCGTTCCAGGGTGCAGGCCCTGGAGTTCGAGATCACGCGCCTGCGCGCCGACAACGATCGGCTCGCGGCGGCTGCGGCGGAGGTGGACGACCTCCTCCGGCTGGCCGAGCCGGCGCTCACCTGATCTTCGGATCCGCAGAAAACTGAACAGCACCACCGCGAAAAAGCGCGCCGTCACTTCTGTGCCGGCGCGCAGTGCTGTCTCCGACATAATTCCCGATCGCCAATTCGCGATCTTGGCGCCCGATGTGGCACGGCACACCTGATCATTTCCCGACGGAAGGGGCGCACCGGCCGGCCCCACCGGCGCGGGCGGGGACGCGCGGGCACCGCGGAGCCGGGGCGGGTCGCGTGCCGGCCACCACGTACCGACGGGTTAGTCTGCGGGTTCACCAGGTCCGCGCAGCCCGCGACGCCTGCGGTGGTCACCGGACGAGGATCGAGAAGGTGCATCTCAAGAGCCTGACGGTGAAGGGGTTCAAGTCCTTCGCCTCCGCCACGACGTTGAAGCTGGAGCCGGGGATCACCTGCGTGGTCGGCCCGAACGGCTCCGGCAAGTCCAACGTCGTCGACGCCATCGCCTGGGTGCTGGGCGAGCAGGGCGCCAAGGCGCTGCGGGGCGGCAAGATGGAGGACGTCATCTTCGCCGGCACCGCAGGGCGGGCGCCGCTGGGTCGGGCCGAGGTCACCCTCACCATCGACAACACCGACGGCGCGCTGCCGATCGAGTACACCGAGGTCTCCATCACCCGCCGGATGTTCCGCTCCGGCGAGAGCGAGTACGAGATCAACGGCGACTCCTGCCGGCTGCTCGACATCCAGGAGCTGCTCAGCGACTCCGGCATCGGCCGGGAGATGCACATCATCGTCGGTCAGGGTCGGCTCGACGGCATGCTGCACGCCAAGCCGGAGGACCGCCGCTCGTTCATCGAGGAGGCGGCCGGCGTCCTCAAGCACCGCAAGCGCAAGGAGAAGGCGCTGCGGAAGCTCGATGCGATGCAGGTCAACCTCAACCGGTTGACCGACCTCACCGCCGAGCTGCGCCGCCAGCTCAAGCCGCTGGGCCGGCAGGCCGAGGTGGCCCGCCGGGCCGCCGCCATCCAGGCCAACCTGCGCGACGCCCGGCTCCGGCTGCTCGCCGACGACCTGCACACCCTGCGGGCCACCCTGGACAAGGAGATCGCCGACGAGACGGCGCTGCGGGAGCGACGCGAGCAGATCGAGGGCGAGCACGCCGAGGTCCAGGGCCGCCTCGGCGAGCTGGAGGCGGCGCTCGCCGAGGACGCGCCGCTGCTCGCCGCCGCCCAGGACACCTGGTACAAGCTCTCCGCGCTCTCCGAACGGTTCCGCTCGGTGGAGCAGCTGGCCCGGGAACGGCTGCGCCACCTCAGCGCCACCGGCGACGACGAGCGCCCCGGCCGTGACCCCGACCAGTTGGACGCCGAGTCGCTACGGGTCCGCGAGCAGGAGGAGGAGCTGCGCGCGGCGCTCACCGACGACCAGATCCGGCTCGCCGAGGCGGTCGAGCACCGGCAGGAGCTGGAACGCCAGCTCGCCGCCGCCGAACGGGAACTGGTCGCCGCAGCCAAGGCGATCGCCGACCGGCGCGAGGGGCTGGCCCGGCTGACCGGTCAGGTGAACTCGGCGCAGGCCCGCACCACAAGCGCCGGTGAGGAGATCGACCGGCTCGCCGCCGCGCACGCCGACGCCCTGGCCCGCGCCGACCAGGCCCAGGCCGAGCTGGACACGGTCGCCGAGCAGTCCACCGAGGCCGACCGGGACAACGCCGAACTCGACGACCGGCACGCCGAGGCGGTGGCCGTCCACGAGCGCGCGCAGGCCACCGTCCGGGCGCTGACCGACACCGAGCGGGCCGCCGAGAAGGACGCCGCGACCTGGAAGGCCCGCGAGGAGGCGCTCGCCCTGGGCCTGCGCCGCAAGGACGGTGCCGGGGCGCTGCTGGCCCGCGCCGACGAGGTGCCCGGCCTGCTCGGCAGCCTGGCCGGGCTGCTCACCGTCGCCGCCGGCCACGAGGCGGCGCTCGCCGCCGCGCTCGGCGGGCTCGCCGACGCGGTCGCGGTCAGCGGGGTAGACGAGGCCGTCGAGGCGATGCGGCTGCTGAAGATCTCCGACGCCGGGCGGGCCGGCCTGCTGGTCGGCAGTCCCGCCGGCCCCGGCATGACCGGTCCCGCCGACGCGCTGCGCCCCCGGCTGCCGCAGACCGCCCGGTGGGCGCCCGACCTGGTGGAGTGCGCCCCGGAGCTGCGTCCTGCGGTGCACCGGGCACTACGCGACGTGGCGCTCGTCGACGACCTCACCGCCGCCGCCGAGCTGGTCGCCGGCAACCCGGAGCTGCGCGCGGTCACCCCGGACGGCGACGTGGTCGGGGCGTACGCGGCGGCCGGCGGGTCGGCCAAGGCGGCCAGCTTCATCGAGGTGCAGGCCGCCGTGGAGGAGGCCCGGACCAACCGGCTCACCGCCGAGCAGACCGGTGCCGAGCTGCGTGAGCAGCTCGTCGACGCGCGTGCCGAGGTGGCCGCCGCGAAGGAGGCGGTGCAGCACGCCGCCGCCGCGAAACGGGAGGCGGAGAGCCACCGCAACGCCGCCGCCCGGCGGCTGGCCGAGCTGGGCGCGGCGGCCCGGTCGGCGAAGGCGGAGACCGAGCGGCTCGGCGAGAGCCGTTCCCGCGCCGAGGCGGCCCGGGAACGGGACCTGGCAGCCCTCGCCGAGCTGGCGGAACGGCTGCGGCTCGCCGAGGACACCCCGATCGACGCGGAACCCTCCACCGAGGAACGGGACCAGCTCGCCGCGATGGTGCCCCGGGCCCGGCAGAACGAGATGGAGGTCCGGCTCGCGGTGCGTACCGCGGAGGAGCGGGTCGCCTCGATCGCCGGCCGGGCCGACTCGCTGGCCCGGCAGGCCACCGCCGAGCGGGCGGCCCGGGAGCGGGCGGCGGCCCGGCGGGCGGCGCGGACCCGGGGCGCGGCGATCGCCCGCGCCGTGGTCGGCGGCGCCCGCGAGGCGCTGACCCGGCTCGGCACCTCCATCGCGCGTGCCGAGGAACACCGCGACGCGATCGCCCGCGAACGCGCCGCCCGGGAGGCCGAACTCCAGGAGGTACGCGGCGCGGCGAAGCGGCTCGGCGCGGAGCTGGAGCGGTTGACCAGCCAGGTGCACCGGGACGAGGTGGCCCGCGCCGAGCAACGGCTGCGCATCGAACAGTTGGAGGCCAAGGCCGCCGAGGACTTCGGCCTGGACGTGGAGACCCTGGTCGCCGAGTACGGCCCGGCGCAGCCCGTCCCGCCGACCCCGGTGGACGTCGCGGCGGCCGAACGCGACGGCCTGCCGGTGCCCGAGCCGGTCCGCTACGAGCGGCCGGTGCAGGAGAAACGGGCCGCCAAGGCGGAACGGGAGCTGGCCCTGCTCGGCAAGGTCAACCCGCTCGCGCTGGAGGAGTTCGCCGCCCTGGAGGAGCGCTTCAAGTTCCTCTCGGAGCAGTTGGAGGACCTCAAGGCCACCCGGCGTGACCTGCTCACCGTGGTCAAGGACGTCGACGAGCGGATCCTGGAGGTCTTCGCCAGCGCGTTCGAGGACACCGCCCGCGAGTTCGAGCAGGTCTTCACCGTGCTCTTCCCCGGCGGCGAGGGCAGGTTGATCCTCACCGAACCCGACGACCTGCTCGCCACCGGCGTGGAGGTGGAGGCCCGGCCGCCCGGCAAGAAGATCAAACGGCTGTCGCTGCTCTCCGGTGGCGAGCGGTCGCTGACCGCGGTGGCGATGCTGGTGGCGATCTTCCGGGCCCGGCCCAGCCCGTTCTACATCATGGACGAGGTGGAGGCGGCCCTCGACGACGTGAACCTGGGTCGGTTGATCACCCTGCTGGCCCAGCTGCGGGAGAAGAGCCAGCTGATCGTCATCACCCACCAGAAACGGACCATGGAGATCGCCGACGCGCTCTACGGCGTCACCATGCGCAACGGCGTCACCCAGGTGATCAGCCAACGGCTCAACCGGACCGACGACGAACGGTCCGACCGAACTGAGGAGAATCAGTAGTGGCACGGGAACGGCCGACGGCACTCCTGCTCGACTTCGACGGCGTGCTGCGGCACTGGGACCCGGCGGTGGCCGCCGGCATCGAGCGGGAGTACGGCCTCTCCGCCGGGGTGCTCGGCGAGATCGCCATGCACTGGGGGCGGCTCCAACCGGTGCTGACCGGCCAGGTCAGCCACGCCGACTGGGTGTCCAGCGTGGCCGACGCGCTGACCGAGTCGGTCGGCCCGGACCGGGCGCGGGCGGCGGTGGAGCAGTGGCAGCGCTACCGGGGCGAGGTCGACGCCGACGTGCTGGCCTTCGTCCGCGAGGCGCGGGCCGCCGGGATCCGGGTCGGGCTCGGCACCAACGCCACCGACCTGCTCGACACCGACCTCGCCGAGCTGGGCCTGGTCGGCGAGCTGGACGTGGTGGTCAACTCCTCGGTCGTCGGGGTGCACAAGCCGGCCAAGGAGTATTTCCAGGCGGCCTGCGCGGCGTTGGTGACCCCACCGGCCCGGGTGCTCTTCGTCGACGACGAGGACTGGGCGATCCGGGGTGCCCGGGCGGCGGGGCTGTCGGCGTACCGGTGGAGCGGGCCGGAGGGGCTGCGCTACCTGCGGGCGGCGCTGGCCTACTGACCCGGCGCCCGGTGGGCCGGCCGGGGTGGCGGTGCCCGCCGGGCGGGTCGGCGACCGGTGGGCCGGTCCCTGCGGACGCCCGCACCGGGGTCACTCGCCGGTGACGCCGTCGAGGCGTTCCCGGAGCAGGTCGGCGTGACCGTTGTGCCGGGCGTACTCCTCGATCAGGTGGAGGTAGACCCAGCGCAGGCTGAAGGTCCGCTTCTTGGCATGGACCTCGGTGAACGTCTCGTCGAGCGAGCGGCCGACGGTGGCAGCCCGGGCCAGGGCGACCTGCTCGTGGTAGGCGGCGAAGTCGGCCTCGGCGTCGGCGTGGCTGACGTCGAGGTCGGCGCGCGGGTCGTCCACGGAACCGTACGGGTAGTCGACCTGCTGCCCGGCGAAGTTCTCCCGGAACCACCAGGACTCCACCTCGCCCAGGTGCCGGACCAGGCCGAGCAGGGTCAGCGCCGACGGCTCCACGCTCGGGGTGCGCAACTGCGCGGCGGTCAGCCCGGCGCACTTGAGCAGCAGGGTCTGCCGGTGGTAGTCGAGCCAGCTCTCCAGCATGGCCCGCTCGTCGCCGACGGGGAGTTCAGGGGTCCGGGTGATCTCCGGTGCTCGCCAGGTCATGCCGGGCATCCTCGCCCGCCGGTCCGACATTCCGCGACAGGTATTCGTCGCCGCACCGCATGCCCGCGGTCAGGGGACCACGAGGACCGGCCAGCGGCCGGCGCGGACCAGTCGGGTGGCGACCGAACCGACCAGTCGGTGCCCGGCCTGCGCGGAGGAGCCGACCACCACCAGGTCCGCCCGGGACTCGTCGGCCGCCGCGCGGAGTTCGGCGTACGCGTCGCCGCGCCGGCACAGGAACGTCACCGGCAGCCCGAGTTCCTCCGCGCCCCGGCGGCACTCCTGCCGCAGCTCGGAAGTGAGTTCGTCGTGGGTCTGCTGGACCGCACCGGCCACCACCCCGGACATCAGCGCGGTGTAGGCGACCGGGGCGCTGACGAAGACCACCACCAGCCCGGCGTCCTGCCGGCGGGCCAGCCCCGCCGCGTACGACGCGGCCCGCAGCGAGGTCCGGCTGCCGTCGACGCCGACCAGCACGACCCGGGGCCCGTCGGTGCCCCGCTCGAACTCCAGCGGGCGGGCCTGCGGGCCGTACTGCTCGCGCTCGACGGGGGTGCTCACCGGTCAGTCCCGGGTCCCGGTGCGCACCACCGCCGCGCCGCCGCCCGCGACGACGGTGGACTCCTGGTCGACGGTGTCGGTCAGGGCGTCGCCGGTGTGCTGGCGCAGCGGGATCTCCTTGATGAAGATCACCGCGATCAGGGCGATCAGCCCGAACGGGGCGGCGGCCAGGAAGATGTCACCCGCGCCGTGGCCGTAGGCGCTCTCCACCACGGTGCGGATCGGACCGGGCAGACTGTGCACGTCCGGCAGCACACCGCCGCTGCCCGAGCCGGTGCTCGGAATGCCAAGCGCGGCCAGGCCGTCGGCGATGTAGTCCTTGACCCGGTGGCCGAGCACCGCGCCGAGCACGGACACGCCGATCGCGCCGCCGAGGCTGCGGAAGAACGCCACCACCGAGCTGGCCGCGCCGAGTTCGTGCGTGCCGACGGTGTTCTGCACGGCGAGGACGAGGTTCTGCATGGTCATGCCGAGGCCCAGGCCGATCAGCGCCATGTAGATGGCGAGGTGCCAGTACGGGGTGTCGTAGCGGATCGTGCCCATCAGCGCGAAGCCGGCGGTGAGCAGCGCCGACCCGGCCACCAGGTAACGCTTCCAGCGGCCGGTGTTGGTGATGATCCGGCCGACCACGGTGGAGGAGACCAGCAGCCCGAGGATCATCGGCATGGTCATCAGGCCGGACATGGTGGGGGTCGCGCCCCGGCTGATCTGGAAGTACTGGCTGAGGAAGACCGAGGCGCCGAACATTCCCACGCCGACGGCGATGCTGGCGACGACGGCGAGGGTGATGGTCCGGTTGCGGAACAGCCGGGGCGGGATCATCGGCTCGCTGGCCCGGTTCTCCACCCGGACGGCGAGCACACCGAGGGCGACCGCACCGGTCACCATGACGGCGCTCTGCCAGGAGAGCCAGTCGTACTTGTCGCCGGCCAGGGTGACCCAGATCAGCAGCAGCGACACGGCGGCGGTGATCAGGGTCGCGCCCCACCAGTCGATCTTCACCTGGCGCTTGACCACCGGCAGGTGCAGGGTCTTCTGGAGCACCACCAGGGCGGCGATGGCGAACGGCACGCCGACGTAGAAGCACCAGCGCCAGCCCAACCAGGAGGTGTCCACGATGACGCCGCCGATCAGCGGGCCGCCGATGGTGCCGAGGGCCATCACCGCGCCGAGGTAGCCGCTGTACCGGCCGCGCTCGCGGGGCGCGATCATCGTTGCCATGATCACCTGGGCCAGGGCGGTGAGGCCGCCGGCGCCGACGCCCTGGAGCACCCGGCAGGCGATGAGCTGCTCGGTGGACTGGGACAGGCCGGCCAGCACGGAGCCCAGCACGAAGATGGTGAGGGAGAGCTGGACCAGGATCTTCTTGCTGGTCAGGTCGGCGAGCTTGCCCCAGATCGGGGTGGTGGCGGTCGTCGCCAGCAGGGTCGAGGTGACCACCCAGGTGTAGGCGGACTGCCCGCCCTTGAGCTCGGTGATGATCCGCGGCAGCGCGTTGGAGACGACCGTGGAGGAGAGGATCGCGACGAACATGCCAAGCAGCAGTCCGGAGAGGGCCTCCAGGATCTGCCGGTGGGTCATCTCGACGCCGGTCGCCCTGGTGGGCGCTGTCGCCTGGGTCATCGTTGCTGCCTCCGGTGGTGAAAAGGGTGCCTCGGGCAACCGTAAGCTTTTGTTGCCTCAAGCAACAACCGGACGTGACGAGACTCTATTCCGCCCGGGGAAGCGGGCGCGGCGGGTCAGAAGGTCTCGTTGAACCGGTGCATGAGGCGCGCGAACTCCTCGACGTCCCGCTTGGGCCACTTCTCCATGGACCTGTTGATCTGGTCCATCCGGGCCGCCCGGGCCGCGTCGAACCGCCGGGTGCCCTCCTCGGTCAGCCGCAGCTGCGCCGCCCGCCGGTCGGCCGGGTCCGGATCGCGGCGCACCAGGCCCAACACCTCCAGCCCCTGGATCTGCCGGCTCAACGTGCCCTTGCCGATGCCCAGCAGCACGGCCAGGTCGGTGAGCCGGGTGGAACCGGACCGGCGCAGCCAGAGCAGCAGGCCGTAGGCGTTCGGCTCCAGGTTGGGGTGCACCTCCCCGGCGATCTCCCAGGACAGCGCCCGGCCCCGGCGGAGCAGCGCCGCCAGTTCGTGCTCCAGCACGCGCAGCGTCTCCGGCAGATGATCGTCCACGGGGCAAAGGTTACGTGCCGTTCGTCACTTCGCCGAGGAAAGTTGCTGTCTGGCAACTTCCCGCAGGTGCCCGTCGCTTGTGGTGCCCTCGATCAGCACCTCGGCGTCCCGCCCGGTGTGACGCAGCGTGCTCACCGCGTTGCCGAAGTACGGGCCGGCCAGCTTCTTCCAACGCACCGTCGGACGGCGTACCCCGGCGGACCGGGCCAGCGCCCGGGTGGCCGCCGCCGGCCCGGAACTCCAGCCCAGCTTCATCAGCGGACGCATCGCCGCCGGCACCTGGTTGTGGATCGGCGAGCAGGTGAGCTGGTGCACCGGGGTACGTACCGCCGGGTCGTCGAACCGGGCCCGGGCCACGTACGAGTGGTGCACGTCGCCGGAGAGCACGCTGATCGACGCCGGCGCCGGGTAGGCGGGCCCGGCGCCGACCCGGTCCCCGGGGGTGCTCGGTCCGCCGCTGCCCAACCGGGCGAAGAGCGCGCCGAGGGCGTCGAACGAGCGGCGGAACGCGGCCCAGTGCTCCAGGTCGAGGGCGCGGCGCAGCTTCTCGGCGAGCCCGGCCACCCACGGTCGGCCGGAGTCGGCCAGCTTCTCGTTCCACGCCTCCACGTGGTGGATGCCAGGCGGCAGCAGCCAGGGCAGCGACGCCCCGATCACCAGGTGGTCGTAGACGCCGTGGGCCCGGTCGAGGAACCAGGACCACTCGCCGGCGGGCAGCATCGCCCGGCTGCCCGGTTCGAGTACCCGGCTGCACCTGTTGTCCAGCATGACCAGCCGGGTCCGGCCCAGGTCCAGCGCGTAGCTCCACTGGTACTGCACGGCCCGCCAGCGCTCGGTGTCGTGCGCCTCGTCGGCCTCCCTGTCGACCCGCTCACCGAACTCCCGCAGCACGTCGGTGGCGTCCCCGGCGGCGACCACCTTGGCGTAGATCGGGTCGGCGGCGATCTCGTCCGGGGCCAGGTTGCCCAGGTGCTGGTAGACCCAGTAGGAGGCGAGGCCGCTGCGGATCCGCTCGGCCCACCAGGCCTGAGCGCGCATGTCGGCCCGCCACGACCGGGAGGTGTTCCAGTCGTCGATCACCTCGTGGTCGTCGAAGATCATCACGTTCGGCACGGTGGAGAGCAGCCAGCGGATCTCCGGGTCGCGCCACGACTCCAGATAGAGCTTGGTGTACTCGTCGAAGCTCACCACCTGGTCGGCCGGGGCGTCCTGCGGCCGCCGCCGACGCCGCTTGAGCAGGCGCTTGACCGTGGGCGACGTGACGTCGGCGTAGACCTGGTCACCGAGGAGCACCAGCAGGTCGGGCAGGTCGTCCGGGTCGGGCGCGGCCATCAGCCGCCGGGCGTACGCGTCCAGCGCGTCCGGGGGCAGCCGGCGGGCGGTGTTGTGCTGGGTGGTCTCCCGGCACGACCCGAAGATCAGGCTGACCGGCTGGTCCCGGTCGTCGGCCGCCCTGGTCCGGATCACGCTGGGCGGGAAGCCGTCCCGGGCCACCGGCCAGACCAGCTCGTCGTCGACAAGCACCTCGTAGCTGGTGGCATGGTCCGGGGTGAGCCCCTCCACCACCACCAACGCGTAGTGGTGCTCGTACGCGGAGAAGGTCGGCGCGGAGCCGGAGGCGCCGTCGGCCGTGCGGACGGTGACCACCGCGGGCCCGCTCGTCTCCACCCACACCGTTGCCCGGGTGCCGACGACCCGGCGCAGCAACGGGCCGATGAGCAGACGCGGCTCGGGCATGGGTGGCACCTCCGAGGAGAAGACGATTCATCTTTTCTACCCGTGGGCGGGTGGGTCACCCCCGGCAGCGGCGAGCGTACCCGCAGCTCGCTCGGGTCCGGAGGCGGTGAGTGGGACGCCGTCGCCGGCATCTGACAGGATTTCGGCATGACGGACTACCTCCTCGTCGCACTGGCCCTGCTCGGTGTGCTGATCCTCGGCGGCCTCGGCCTGGTGGTGCCCCGGCTGCGCCGGCGGGCCGAACCCCCGCTGCCGCAGACCGAGGTCGACACCCGGGCCGAGGAGGAGCTGGCCGGGCCGCCCGTCGAGGCGGCGGAGTCCGACCTGTCCACCGGTGTCCTGGTCGAGCCGCCGATGGTCGAGGCCCCGCCGCTGGAGGTCCCCGAGCCGACCGCCGGCCGGCTGGTCCGGCTGCGGTCCCGGCTGGCCCGCTCGCAGAACGCCTTCGGCAAGGGCCTGCTCGGCCTGCTCGCCCGGGACCACCTGGACGAGGACGCCTGGGAGGAGATCGAGGACAGCCTGATCACCGCCGACGTCGGCATCGACGCCACCCGGGACATCGTCGACCGGCTCCGCGAGCGGACCCGGGTGCTCGGCACCCGCTCCGCCGGTGAGCTGCGCGATCTGCTCGCCGCCGAGCTGGTCAACGCCCTCGATCCGGGCCTGGACCGGTCGCTGCGCACCACCGGCCGCGACGGCCTGCCGGCGGTACTGCTGGTGGTCGGGGTCAACGGGGCCGGCAAGACCACCACCTGCGGCAAGATCGCCCGGGTGCTGGTCGCCGACGGGCGCTCGGTCACCCTCGGCGCGGCCGACACCTTCCGGGCCGCCGCCGCCGACCAGCTGGAGACCTGGGGCGGCCGGGTGGGCGCCGAGACGGTCCGGGGCGCGGAGGGCGCCGACCCGGCCAGCGTGGCCTTCGACGCGGTCCGCCGGGGCATCGACGCCGGCACCGACACCGTGCTCATCGACACCGCCGGCCGCCTGCAGAACAAGATCGGCCTGATGGACGAGCTGGGCAAGGTCAAGCGGGTGGTGGAGAAGCACGGCCCGATCGACGAGACCCTGCTGATCCTGGACGCCACCACCGGGCAGAACGGGCTGGAACAGGCCCGGGTCTTCACCGAGGTGGTCAACGTGACGGGCGTGGTGCTGACCAAACTCGACGGGACGGCCAAGGGCGGCATCGTGATCGCCGTACAGCGCAAGCTCGGTATCCCGGTCAAGCTGGTCGGCCTCGGCGAGGGCGCGGACGACCTGGCCCCGTTCGACCCGGCGCAGTTCGTCGACGCGCTGCTCGGCACCGAGCCGCTCTCCCGGGACGCGTAACCTCGCGGTGAGCAACGACGATCGCGCGTACGCCGGGTGGCGTGACCCCCGCCATGCGGCGCCGGGCCTGGGGAGACCGTACGTGACCTCGCAGGAGATCCCGCTGCACGGCGGGAACGTGAGCACAGTGGTCCGGGTCGGCGACACCGTCCGGCGTAACGCCGGCCCGTGGACGCCCTCGGTACACGCCCTGCTGCGCCACCTGGAGTACGTCGGGTTCACCGGCGCACCCCGGGCGCTGGGCATGGACGAGCGCAACCGGGAGGTCCTGTCCTACCTCGAAGGGGAGTGCGGGGAATATCCGCTGGCCCCGCACTGGGTCACCGACGAGGCGCTGGTGACGGTGGCCACCATGCTGCGGATGTTCCACGACGCCCAGTACGGGTTCGCCCCGCCGCCCGGCGCGGTGTGGCGCTCGTTCGGGCCGCCGCCGCCGGACACCGAGGTGATCTGCCACCACGACGCCGCCCCGCACAACGTGATCTGGCGGCCTGACGGCACCCTCGGCCTGATCGACTTCGACCTCGCCTCGCCCGGCGCCCGGATCTACGACGTGGCGTACGCGGCCTGGACCTGGGTGCCGATCTTCGCCGACCGGGACTCGATCACGCTCGGCTGGAAGAACCCGGACCGGCCGCGCCGGCTGCGGCTCTTCGCCGACGCGTACGGGTTGATCCCCCGGGACCGGCACCGGCTGATCCGGACCATCCGCAAGCGGGTCGTCGACCACGTGGAGGGCATCCGCCGGATGGCCGCCGCGGGCGAGCCGGCGTTCGTCCGGATCGTGCACAAGGGTCACCTTCGTCGCCCGATGCGCGACCTGCGCCTGCTCGACTACGAGCGGCACGCCCTGGAGCACGCCCTGCGCTGACCGAGGCCCCTCTCCTGCGCGTCGAGCGCGGCTCCTGCGCGCGCCCGGCCCGGCATGCCCCACGCGAGCCAGGCCCGGTAGCCCCGCGCGCCGATCGCCCGGACCACCCCTCCGATTGGTCGTCATCGGGGAAAGAGTGGCCGTTCGTTGCCGAACGGCCACTCTTTCGTTTTCCGATTTTCATGATCGAGGTTCTTCACACGCCGGAAACAACCCGTCACGTGTCGGAAATCGAGGGGGGTCGGTGCAGGAAACAGCGGCCCACCAAGCTCTCGGCCAACCGGCGTACGGGCGACGCTGCCCCGGAAGCCGCGAAGGAGGGAACTTCACTTTTAGGAGGCCAGCGTGCCTGAAGCACCGACGATCGACGGCGGCAACACCGTTTGGCTGCTGGTTTCGACCGCTCTCGTGCTGCTCATGACCCCGGGACTGGCGCTGTTCTACGGCGGCCTCAACCGGGCCAAGGGCGTGCTCAACATGATGATGATGAGCTTCTCCGCCATCGGGCTCATCTCTGTTCTGTGGTGGTTCTACGGTTTCAGCATTGCCTTCGGGACCGACGTCAACGGTTTCTGGGGCGACCCCGGTGCGTACCTCGGCACCAAGACCTTCCTCGCCGAGACCGACCTGTGGGGTGCCACGGCGGAGAACCCCAGCGGCATCGGCGTACCGCTGTACGTGTTCATGGCGTTCCAGATGGTCTTCGCGGTGATCACCGTCGCGCTGATCAGCGGGGCGATCTCCGACCGGGCCAAGTTCGGCGGCTGGCTGCTGTTCGCCTTCGGCTGGGCCACCCTGGTCTACTTCCCGGTCGCCCACTGGGTGTGGGGCGGCGGCATCATCGGCGCCAAGATCCACGCGTTGGACTTCGCCGGTGGCACCGCGGTGCACATCAACGCCGGTGCGGCGGCCCTCGCCGTCGCCCTGGTGCTCGGCAAGCGGCTGGGCTGGCCCCGTGAGGGTATGAAGCCGCACAACATCCCGCTTGTCGCGCTCGGTGCCGGTCTGCTCTGGTTCGGCTGGTTCGGCTTCAACGCCGGGTCGGAGCTGACCGTCGACTCGGTCGCCGGGTTGGCCTTCATCAACACCCAGCTCGCCACCGCCGCGGCGGTGCTCGGCTGGATCGCGGTGGAGTGGATCAAGGACAAGAAGCCGACCATGGTCGGTGCCTCGTCCGGTGCCGTCGCGGGTCTGGTCGCCATCACCCCGGCCTGTGGCTTCATCGCCCCCTGGGCGGCAGTCCTGCTCGGCATCGTCGCCGGTGTGGTCTGCGCGCTGGCCATCAGCCTGAAGTACAAGCTCGGCTACGACGACTCGCTCGACGTGGTCGGCGTGCACTTCGTCGGCGGTTGGATCGGGTCGCTCTGGCTCGGCCTGTTCGCCACCAACTCGGTCAACGCCGCGATCAGCGACGTGGTCGGCGCCTCCGACGGCCTGTTCTACGGCGGCGGCGTGACCCAGTTCGGCCGCCAGGCCCTCGCCGGCCTGATCGTGACCGTCTGGTCGTTCGGTGTCGCCTGGGTGCTCGCCTTCGTCATCGACAAGACCCTCGGTTTCCGGGTCAAGGCCGACGACGAGGTCGAGGGCATCGACATCAGCGAGCACGCGGAGAGCGGTTACGACCTCTCCCCGAGCACCGGCGGTGCCGGTGGTGGGGCGTTCGCGATGGCCGGGATCACCCCGGGCGGCGCGAAGTCGGCCTCCCCGGAGGCCCCCGAGCCGGCCACCGCGCCGGTGGACGAGAAGGTCGCCGGTTAAGTTCGGAGAATGGAGGGCTTGGACATGAAGCTGGTGACCGCGGTCATCAAGCCGTACCAACTGGACGCGGTGAAGGAGGCCCTGCACGCCCTCGGCGTGGCCGGGCTGACCGTCAGCGAGGTCCAGGGGTACGGGCGTCAGAAGGGGCACACCGAGGTCTACCGGGGTGCCGAGTACACGGTCGAGTTCCTGCCCAAGATCCGGGTCGAGGTGCTCACCGACGAGATGGACGTCGACAAGGTGGTCGACGCGATCGTGGCCGCCGCCCGGACCGGCAAGATCGGCGACGGCAAGGTCTGGGTGACCGGTGTGGAAGAGGTCGTCCGGGTCCGTACCGGCGAACGCGGCCTCGACGCCCTGTAGGAGGACCCACCAGATGACCTCGTCGATCAAGAGGAATGCGTCGGGCGACACCGGCGACGGGGACGCAAACCTCTTGGTCGACGGGGTCGTCCGGGTGCCCGGGGGGATCGGGGAACCGGCCCGGGTGACCCGGGCGGGGGCGTTCGACACGTGGCTGCGGGGGTTGCTGCCGGGGCGGGAGGGCATCGCGCTGGTCGCCGTCGGTGGCCTCGGCCGTCGGCAGTGCGCCCCGTACGGCGACCTCGACCTCGTGCTGCTGCACGCCGGGGTGGCCGGGGTGGACGAGTTGGCCGCCTCGCTGTGGTACCCGATCTGGGACGCCGGGGTCCGCCTGGACCATTCCGTGCGTACCCTCGCCGAGGCGTTGTCGGTGGCCCAGGACGACGTCAAGGTCGCCCTCGCCCTGCTCGACGCCCGGTTCGTCGCCGGCGACCCCAGCCTCGCCGACACCCTCGTCCGCACCGCCACCGACCACTGGCGGCGGACCGCCGTCCGTCAGCTGCCCGCCCTGCGGGAGATCACCGAGGTGCGCTGGCGTACCCACGGCGAGCTGGCCTTCCTGCTCGAAGGCGACCTCAAGGAGGCCGCTGGCGGGCTGCGTGACGTGGGCATCCTGCGGGCCATCGCCACCGCCGGGATCACCGACGCGCTGCGTCCCGCCGTCCGCGCCGCCCACCTGCGGCTGCTGGACACCCGCGACGCCCTGCACCAGCAGGTGGGCCGCCGGGTCGACCGGCTGGTCGCCCAGGAACGCGCCGGGGTCGCCGCGCTGCTCGGCCTGCGCCAGCCGGCGTCCGAGGCCACCGACGCCGGGGCACGGGCGGAGTCCGGCGACGGCGACGCCCTGCTGCGTCGGGTGGCCGGTGACGCACGCACCGTCAGCCACGCCCTCGACGACGCCTGGCGGGCCGCCGACCGCCTCCGCTCCGGCCGCCGCCGGGGTGCCGACGGCCGGCCGCTGCGCCGGCCGGTGGCCCGGGACGTGGTCGAACACGACGGGGAACTGGTGCTCGCCCGGACCGCCATCGGGGCCCGCCCCGACCCGAGCCTGTCGCTGCGGATCGCCGCCGCGGCGGCCAGCACCCGGCTGCCGATCGCCCGCGCCACCTGCGAGTGGCTGGCCGCGTACTGCCCGCCGCTGCCCGCGCCCTGGCCACCGGCCGCCCGGGCCGCGTTCGTCACCCTGCTCGGTGCCGGCCCCGGCCTGGTGCCCGCCTGGGAGACCTGCGACAGGTACGGCCTGATCGACGGTTGGCTGCCCGAGTGGACCCGGCTGCGCAGCCTGCCCCAGCACAACCCGGTGCACCGGTTCACCCTCGACCGGCACCTCGTGCAGACGGCCCACGAGGCGAGCCGGCACACCCGCGACGTCGAGCGCCCGGACCTGCTGCTGATCGGCGCGTTCCTGCACGACATCGGCAAGGGGCTGGGCGGCGACCACTCGACCGTCGGTGCGCCGCTGGCCGAGGCGGTGGCGACCCGGATCGGCCTGCCCGCCGAGGAGGCGGGGCTGATCGGCACGCTGGTGCGGCTGCACCTGCTCCTGCCCGACGTGGCCACCCGGCGCGACCTGTCCGACCCGAAGACGATCGCCGGGGTGGCCGAGCGGGTCGGTGACACCACCACGTTGGACCTGCTGCACGCCCTGGTCCGGGCCGACGCCGCCGCCACCGGCCCGGCGGCCTGGTCGGACTGGAAGGGTCGGCTCGTCGCCGAACTGGTCTCCCGGGTACGCACCGCACTGGACACCGGCGCGCTGCCCGCGCCACCGGCTCCGGATCCGGCGCTGGTGGCCGGGCCGCTACCGGCCGTACACCTGACCGAGGAGGTGGTGGCGGTGGCCGCCGCCGACCGGCGTGGGCTGCTCGCCACGGTGGCCGGTTGCCTGGCCCTGCACCGGCTTGAGGTGCTCGCGGCCGACGCCTCCACCGTCGACGGCCGGGCCCTGGTGGAGTGCCGGGTGCAGCCCCGCTACGGGCTGGCCCCGGACCCGATCGCGCTCAGCACCGACCTGCGGCGCGCGGTCAACGGTGACGTCTCGGTGACCCAGCGGCTGCGGGGGAGGGCCCTCGCCGCGCGGGCCGAGGGGGCCGCTCCCCGGGTGGTGTGGCACCGGGAGGCGGCCACCGACGCGGTGCTGCTGGAGTTGCGCGCCGCCGACGCCGCCGGCCTGCTCTACCGGGTGACCTGCGCGTTGGACGAGGCCGGGGCGCAGGTCCGGGCGGCCCGGATCTCCACCCTCGGTGGCGACGTGGTGGACGCCTTCTACCTGGTGGGCGGCTGGCCCGACGACGCCGAGCGGGCCCGGTTGGAAGCGGCGGTGCTGGCCGCCGTGTGAGTGCGCGGACGGGGCGGCCGGCGGTGCGGGTGGATGGGTGGGGATGCTGTGGAGCTGATGACGTCGACGGATCAGGGCGGTCCGGGCGGTGGCTGGGCGGGCCGGAGCGCGGTGGCTGGGCGGGGCCGGAGCGCGGTGGCGGGTGGCGGGCTACCCTAGCGGTGGCTGGACTTCTGCCCGGCCGCGTTGTGCCCGCCGGAAAACGACAAACGGGATGTTCGCGTGTTTGACACCTTGAGTGACCGCCTGTCCGGAATCTTCACCAAGCTCCGCGGCAAGGGCCGGCTCACCGACGCCGACATCGACGCCACCGCGCGCGAGATCCGCCTCGCGCTGCTGGAGGCGGACGTCGCGCTGCCGGTGGTCAAGGGATTCATCGCGAACGTCAAGGAGCGGGCCCGCAGCGCGGAGGTCTCCCAGGCGCTCAACCCGGCCCAGCAGATCGTCAAGATCGTCAACGACGAGCTGATCAACGTGCTCGGCGGCGAGGGGCGACGGCTCCAGTTCGCCAAGCAGCCACCGACGGTGATCATGCTGGCCGGTCTCCAGGGTTCGGGCAAGACCACCCTGGCCGGCAAGCTGGCCCGCTGGCTCAAGGCCCAGGGGCACCAGCCGCTGCTGGTCGCCGCCGACCTGCAGCGCCCCAACGCCGTCGGGCAGCTCCAGGTGCTCGGTGGCCGTGCCGGCGTCGAGGTGTACGCCCCGGAGCCCGGCAACGGCACCGGCGACCCGGTGCAGGTCGCCCGCGCCTCGATCGAGCACGCGAAGCGGGCCGCCCGGGACATCGTCATCGTCGACACCGCCGGCCGGCTCGGCATCGACGCCGAGATGATGCAGCAGGCCGCCGACATCCGCGACGCGGTCGACCCCGACGAGGTCATCTTCGTCATCGACGCGATGGTGGGTCAGGACGCGGTCCGTACCGCCGAGGCGTTCCGCGACGGCGTCGGCATCACCGGTGTGGTGCTGTCCAAGCTCGACGGTGACGCCCGGGGTGGCGCCGCACTGTCGGTGCGGGAGGTCACCGGCCAGCCGATCCTCTTCGCCTCCACCGGCGAGAAACTGGAGGACTTCGACGTCTTCCACCCCGACCGGATGGCCAGCCGGATCCTCGGCATGGGCGACGTCCTCACTCTGATCGAGCAGGCCGAGCAGGCCTTCGACTCCGATCAGAAGGAGAAGATGACCGCCAAGCTGATGGGCGGTGAGCAGTTCACCCTGGAGGACTTCCTCGACCAGCTCATCGCGGTGCGGCGGATGGGCCCGATCGCCAACGTGCTGGCCATGATGCCCGGGATGGGGCAGATGAAGGACCAGCTCGCCGAGCTGGACGACAAGCACTTCGACCGGGTCACCGCGATCATCAGGTCGATGACCCCGGCCGAGCGGACCAACCCGAAGATCATCAACGGATCCCGGCGGGCCCGCATCGCCGGTGGCTCCGGGGTCACCGTGATGGACGTCAACCAGCTGCTCAACCGCTTCGCCGACGCACAGAAGATGATGAAGCAGATGGGCGGCATGATGGGCCTGCCCGGCGGGGGTCGCCGCAAGGCCACCAAGTCGCCCAAGAACAAGCGCAAGGGCACCAAGGGTGGCAACCGGCCACGCGGTGGTGCGGGGGCCGGGCTGCCGGGCGGGTTCCCCGGTGGCATGCCGCAGCTTCCCCCGGGGATGGACCCGGGAGACCTGGCCGGGGGTCAGGGCCTGCCGCCGGGCTTCAAGCTGCCGAAGATCGACTTCAACAAGCTCGGCAAGGGCGACAACCGTCCCCGCTGACGCGTGTCGGTGGCGGTGGGTGACGATTCCGGAGCCTAGGGTGGTTGCCGCCCCCAGGAGATGTCATGACCGCGGCCCCGATCCTGCCCGAACGGCACGAGTGGACGGTCGACGACCTCGGCGACCTGCCGCAGGACCTTCCGTACGAACTGATCAACGGAAGGTTGATCGTGCCGTCGCCGACTGCCATGCACCAAGAGCTGTGTGTCGAGCTGCTGCTTGCGCTTCGAGTCAACTGCCCGCCGGAGTAGCTGGTGAGCTTCGACCTGTCGATGCGGGTGGACCGCCGCAACGAGCCGCGTCCCGACGTGGTCGTCATTCGTCGCAAGCACGCCGGCCGATCGCCGGTCCCGGTCGAGGACGCACTGCTCGCCGTGGAGGTGGTCTCGCCCACCTCCACCTTCCGCGACATGTACGACAAGGCGAAGGTCTGCGCGCACGCCGGTGTCCGGTCCTACTGGGTGCTCGACCCGCTCCAGGACCGGCTCACGCTCACCGAGTACACGCTCGGTGCCAACCAAGAGTACGAGCAGGTCACCCACACCGATGACCTCTTCGTCACCGAGCAGCCGTGGAAGGCCTCCGTCGACCTGCCGGCGTTGACCGCCCGGAAGAACGACCTGCTCGCCCCCGACGGGCAGTGATCGGGTAGGACTGTGCGCATGGCTCTGCATGTGCGCGGTGTGCTCCTGCCCGACGACGAGGTACGCGACATCTGGCTCGACGCCGACCGGGTCACCTTCGACCCGGTGCCCGGGGCGGAGACGGTCGTCGACCGTGGATTCGTGCTGCCCGGTCTGGTCGACGCCCACTGCCACCTCGGCATCGCCCGGGGCGGCACCCCGATCACCTCCCTCGACCAGGCCCGGAAATCGGCCCGTACCGACCGGGACGCCGGGGTGCTCGCGCTGCGGGACGCGGGCTCGCCGTACCCGTACCCCGAACTCGACGACGAACCGGAGCTGCCGCGACTGGCCCGCGCCGGCCGGCACGTGGCCCCGCCGAAGCGCTACCTGCGCGACATCGGCCTGGAGGTCGACGCGGCGGAGGTGGCCGCGACCGTGGCCGCGCAGGCCGCCGCCGGGAACGGCTGGGTCAAGCTGGTCGGCGACTGGATCGACCGCGGCGTCGGCGACCTCGCGCCGGCCTGGGACGCCGACACGATGACCGCCGCGGTGGCCGCCGCACACGCCGCCGGGGCACGCGCCGCGGTGCACACCTTCAGCGAGTCGGCGGTGGAGATCATGGTGCGGGCCGGGGTGGACTCGGTGGAGCACGGCACCGGACTGAGCCTCGACCTGATCGACCTGATGGCCCGGCAGGGCACCGCGCTGGTCCCCACGATGATCAACATTCGGACCTTCGGCGGCATCGCCGACCGGGCCCGCCCCCGGTTCCCCGGGTACGCCGACCACATGCTCGCCCTGCGGGACGGCTTCCCTGCCGTGGTCCGCGCCGCCCACGAGGCCGGGGTGCCGATCTACGTGGGCACCGATGCGGGCGGCGGCATCGACCACGGACTGGCCGCCGAGGAGATGCTGCTGCTGCACGAGCAGGCCGGCATGTCGGCGGTGGACGTCCTCGCCGCCGCCTCCTGGCGGGCCCGGGAATGGCTCGGCTTCCCCGGCCTTGTCGAGGGTGGGCTGGCCGACCTGGTCGTCTACCCGGAGGACCCGCGCCGCGACCTGAGCGTGGTGCGCAACCCCTCCCGCATCATCCTGCGCGGCCGGGTGGTCCGCTGAC